>JANOAM010000161.1:0-29641 GCA_031411215.1 Betaproteobacteria bacterium | reverse complement strand
CCCAGGGCAGCATCGCCCTCGTTCACCGCCGCCCGGGCCGAGACCGGGACGATCAAGGAAAAACCCGCTGCCGTAAACTCGCGCCGCTGCATCGCACCACCTCATGAACCTGTTTCACATGCCCCATCTTGCCCTGCGCCGCGCGCTGTCCACACTGTGTGCAGGGGCAGTGGCGGTGACAGTGGCGCTGGCATTGTCGGCGTGCGGCGCGCGCGAACCCGCGCCCAACTTCAGCTACACCTTGCTCGACGGCAGCCAGGCCCGCACGGAACAGATGCGTGGCAAGGTGCTGCTGGTGAACTTCTGGGCCACCACCTGCGTCACCTGCGTGCAGGAAATGCCGCGCCTCGCGGCCACCCAGCTGAAGTTCCAGGGCCGCGGGTACGAGACCCTGGCCGTGTCCATGAACTACGACCCGCCGGCCCGGGTGTCCGATTTCGCCAGCCGCTACGGCCTGCCCTTTGGCGTGGTGATCGACAACACCGGCGCCATCGCCAAAGGCTTTGGTGACGTGCCCGGCACGCCCACCACCTTCCTCATCGACAAGAAGGGCGCCATCGTCAAGCGCTTCGTGGGCGAGCCGGACTTTGCCGAGCTGCACGCCCTGGTCGAAAAGCTGCTGGCCGAAGCGTGATCGGCCGTCTCAGCGGCCTGCTTGCAGGCAAGTCACCACCCCAGGTGCTGGTGGACGTGAACGGCGTCGGCTACGACGTCGACGTGCCCATGAGCACCTTCTTCAACCTGCCCGGCATCGGCGAACGTGTGGTGCTGCTGACGCACTTCGTGGTGCGTGAAGACGCACAGATTCTTTTCGGCTTCCTGACCCACGACGAGCGCGCCACCTTCCGCGAACTGGTCAAGATCAGCGGCGTGGGGCCGCGCACCGCGCTGTCCATTCTGTCCGGCCTGAGCGTGGCCGAACTGGCCAACGCCGTCAGCCGCCAGGACGGCGCACGCCTGGTCAAGGTGCCCGGCATCGGCAAGAAAACGGCTGAGCGACTGCTGCTGGAGCTGAAAGGCAAGCTGGGTGCCGACCTGGCCGCGCAGGCCGGCAGCGTGCCCTTGTCGGACAACCAGGGTGACATCGCGCAGGCGCTGCAGGCGCTGGGCTACAGCGACCGCGAGGCCCAGGCTGCGCTGAAGGCGCTGCCGCCCGATGTGGGCGTCAGCGAAGGCATCAAGCTGGCGCTGAAGGCACTGAACCGTTGAGCTTCGGGGGCTTGTGGTTCAGTGCTTGTGTTCGCTGGCCGCCGGTACGGCCTGCGCACCGCGCACGGTGGCATTGACCTCCACCGTCTCGCGCTTGTTGCCCGCACCTTCAACCACCAGCGTCAGCGGCACGGTGTCACCGGGCTTCAGCGGCTGCTTCAGGTCCATCAGCATCACGTGCATGCCGCCCGGCTTCAAGGCCACGGCCTTGCCTGCGGGCAGGTCCAGGCCACTGGGCAGGGCACGCATCTTCATGACGTTGCCGTCCATGGTCATCTCGTGGATCTCCACGATGCCGGCCACCGGAGTGGACGCGGAGACAAGCTTGCCGCCTGTGGCCGACGTGATCTGCAGGTAGGCCCCCGTGGCCTTCTGGCCGGGGACGGTGCTGCGCACCCAGGGCTCGGCCACGGTGGTCTGGGCGTGGGCGGCGGTGCCGGCCAGCAGCGCGGCGGCAATCAGGGTCAGGCGGATGTTCATCATCAGAGGCTCCTTGGAAAAGTGATTGTCTCAATGGGTGCTGTGGCAGCTGTGGTCAGGCACCACATCCAGCAGCACGGCAGGTGCTTTCAGGCCCTGGGTGCTGGCGCCGGAGGTCGGAACATCGGCCCAGTTCCACTCGCCTTTTTCGCACTGCTGGCGCACCACGAACCAGGCCGGTCCGGGCTGGGCCGGGGCCTGACCACGCAGCACGAACTCGTCGTAGTGGGCGTCGGCCAACCAGAACTCGCGGCTGTTGGCCTGCCAGGTGATCTGCACCACGTCGTCGGTGATCTGGCGGCCGTGGGAGCTGTAGGACTTGGCCAGCGATGCACGTTCGATGTGCAGCGTCCAACCCGCCTTGGGCATGGGCTTGGCGCCGCGAAAACCCGCCGGCACACGCACGCTGAGCGTGTGCGTGGCCGTGCCTTCGCAGCCATGGCCGATGCGCAGCACGGCCTTGTAGCTGCCGCCGGCCAGGGTCTGTGGTTCTTCGAGCGATACATGGGCTTGCGCGCCGAGCGACGCGGCGGCGGTCAATGCCAGTGCCGCCAGACGGAATGGAAAAGGGGATGACAAGGACAACTCCTGTGGTCCTGGCCACCTTTGGGGCCAGGCATGAACGGCGACAAGGAACCGACCCGGAGGGTCAGCAGCGGCGTTCAGGCCCGGGCAGGAGGCCCGCGCGGGTGCGCGGCCAGCCACGCATGCAGCGTGCGTGGGGCTTGCAGGAATTGTGGCGCGGCGGCGGCGCCTTCGGCCGGCAGCCGCAGTTTGGGCGCGGCCGGCGGTGCCGCCATCGCGTGGGCCGCGGTGGCGCAGCAGGGGCAATGGTCCAGGTGGCCCAGTGCGGACTTCGCGGCGTCCGCCGGGGTGGCCGATGCATCGGAGTCTCCCACCACCAGCTTCATGCCCTGCGGTGTGCAGATCTCGGTCATCACCTGGCGGCCTGCCACCTGTGCAAAGGCCTGCGCAACGGTCGGCAACAACGCCAGCGTCACCATCGCCAACAAGGCAAGGCGGCTCAGGGCATGCAGATGACGGCGCATGGCATTCACGGGGCGCGAGTGTAGGGGACTCACGCTGCGCCCATCTGATGACAAGGCGGGCCATGTCCCGCCAGCCCCCCGGCCAGCCCGATAATCCCTGTATGGCCATCCAGACCGACGACTTCGCCGCCGCCCCGCTGCCCCGCGTGGTGAGCGCGGCACCCGCGTCGCCCAACGAAGAAGCCATCGAACGTGCGCTGCGCCCCAAGGGCCTGGCGGACTACGTGGGCCAGGTCAAGGCACGCGAGCAGCTGGAAATCTTCATCGGCGCGGCCAAACACCGCGCCGAGGCGCTGGACCACGTGCTGCTGTTCGGCCCGCCGGGCCTCGGCAAGACCACGCTGGCGCACATCGTGGCGGCGGAGCTGGGCGTGAATCTGCGCCAGACCAGCGGCCCGGTGCTGGAAAAGCCCAAGGACCTGGCGGCCATCCTGACCAATCTCGAGAAGAACGACGTGCTCTTCATCGACGAGATCCACCGCCTGAGCCCGGTGGTGGAAGAGATCCTCTACCCCGCGCTGGAGGACTACCAGATCGACATCATGATCGGCGAAGGCCCAGCGGCACGCAGCATCAAGCTGGACCTGCAGCCCTTCACACTGGTCGGCGCGACGACACGTGCCGGCATGCTGACCAATCCGCTGCGCGACCGCTTCGGCATCGTGGCGCGGCTGGAGTTCTACACGTCCGAAGAGCTGGCGCGCATCGTCACACGGTCCGCCGGCCTGCTGCACGTGCCCATAGACCGCGAAGGTGCGATGGAACTCGCGCGCCGCAGCCGCGGCACTCCGCGCATCGCCAACCGGCTGCTGCGTCGTGTGCGCGACTACGCGCAGGTCAAGGGCGACGGCACCATCGACACCGCGCTGGCCGACAAAGCGCTGAAGATGCTGGACGTGGACCCGCTGGGCTTTGACGTGATGGACCGCAAGCTGCTGGAAGCCGTGATCCACCGCTTCGGCGGTGGCCCTGTCGGTCTGGAGAACGTAGCGGCGGCCATTGGTGAAGAAGCCGGCACGATTGAGGACGTGATCGAGCCCTACCTGATCCAGCAGGGCTACCTGCAGCGCACGCCGCGCGGCCGCATGGCCACGGCTGCGGCTTGGCGCCACCTGGGTCTGGTGCAGCCGGCCAAGCCGGCCGACGACTTGTTCGAAGGCTGAACAAGTCAGGCGTTGGCGTCGTCGCCCAAGCCTTCCAGGTGGCCGTGGTCGTTCCAGCCGATCACGACAAAACCGTCGCCATGGAACAGCACGCGGTTGATCGCGGCGTTGCCCAGTTGCCAGGTGCGCGGCGCGTCCGGCGCCACGCGGGTGGCGGCGCGGTACAGGCAGTCCAGCACACCGCCATGGGCCACCACGGCGATGGCTTCGCCGCGGTGCGCGTGGGCCAGCCGCGTGAGGACTGACACGCAGCGCGCGCTGAAGTCGCGCAGCGTCTCGCCGCCACCGGGCGCGAAGTCGATTTCTCGTTTGCGCCAGCGCAACGCGTCGTCCGGCCAGCACGTTTCAATCTCGGTGTAGGTCATGCCTTCGAAACGGCCGAAGGCGCGTTCGCGCAGCGCCGGGTGATGCGCCACTGGCAGGCCACAAACATCCGCCACGGCCTGCGCCGTGGCCGCGGCGCGCAGCAGGTCGCTGCTGTGCACGGCCGCCAGGTCCTCGCCCTGCAACGCCAACGCCAGTCGGGCAGCCTGTTGACGGCCGCGGTCGTTCAGTGGCACGTCCAGTTGGCCCTGGATGCGCTGGCCGACGTTCCAGGCCGTTTCGCCATGGCGGAGCGCGAAAACGCGCGTCGGCTCCAGCATCGCTCTCAGATGCCTGTGTCCAGCAAACGTTGGTTCAGCGTGTAGGTGCCGGAAAACGTGGCTTCACCCAGCACACGACCGGCCAGCTTTTCGCGCACCTGCGGGCCGGTGAACACACCTTCCAGCGGCAGCCGCGGCACGGCCACCGCATACAGCGTGAAGACGTAGTGGTGGACCAGCGAGTCGTTGAAAGGCGGAAAGGGGCCGTCGTAGCCGAAGTAGGAGCCGGCCATGTCCGCGTTGCCGGCAAACCAGTTGGTGTATTCGTTGAGACCGTGGCGGGCACCGTTGGGCGCGGCCGGGCCAGGCTTGCCACGCGCGCTGAAGCCGCGGCTGAACTCACCTTCGGCGATGGCGGCGGGTGTGGGCGGCAAGTCCACCAGCACCCAGTGGAAGAAGTCCACGCGGTCCAGGTCGGCGGGCACCTCACGGCCGGGCTGGTTGACATCGTCACCCTTGCTCGGCACGTCGAAGTCGTGGCAGATCAGCACCAGGCTCTGAGTGCCCGCCGGCAGGTCGCTCCAGGCCAGATGCGGGTTGAGGTTGTCACTGAAGGTCGCGCCGCCCTGGCCGTCGGCCTTGCCGGCGGCGTAGCGGGTGGGAATGCGGTCGCCGTTGGTCCAGCTGTCGCTCCAGAGCTTCATGGTCTTGTCTTCTCCCGGCGTTGGGCGGTTCAGTGTCGGTCAAACGCCCCAGACGATGGCCTCGCCTGCGGCATGGCAGCGGCGCAGCATGCCGATCAGGGGCCACAGGCGTTGGCGCAGGCCGACGGGCGGCTTGGCGGCATCGTCGTCGTGGGCTCCCGCTGTGCTGGCTGCTTCGGCATCCACGGCGGCCTGCAGCGTGGCGATCAGGCCCGGCATGTCGGCCGTCTCGAAGATGCCCTTGTCGGCGGGCTCGCGGCCCAGCAACTGGAGCACCTGGTCGCCCTGCGGCCCCAGCATGATCACGTCGCCTGCTGCGGGACTCCTGAATTTGTAAATCATGGTCAGCGCATTGTGCCCCTGGGTTCAAGGGGCCAAGAAAAAGGCGACCCGGAGGTCGCCTTCGTTGCTGGCGCGAAGCCGGATTCAGGCAGCGCGCTTCTTGCGGGACGTGAAGGCCAGACCAGCCAGGGCCAGACCCACCAGTGCCAGGGCGCTGGGTTCCGGCACGTTGTTGGTCACAACAGCGCCGTTGCGCACCTGGAAGTTGTACTGGCCCAGGACACTGCTGTTCAGCGAGTTGTGGATCAAGCCAGTCGGGGCGGTATCACGCAGTGCACCGCTGACCAGCGAACCAGCCAAAGTGGCGTTGGAGGCGGCACTGGTCCAGTAACCTGCCAGGGCGGACGTACCGCTGACATCGCCTTGGTCCCACTGGATGGTGTCGTAGTTGAACTGGATATCAAAGTCGCCTGCCGCGACGTCGCTGCGATCCGTCAGGATCATCTGGAAGCTGTTCAAAGGGCCGTGCGCGGAATAGACACCGACGTTGATGTAGTTCACGCCGAACACGTTCTGGCCGCCCAGGGTCGCAGCACCGTAGGTCACCGGCGAACCCGGGCCGCGGGTGTCCACGTCAGCAAAGAAGGCGGCGATGATCGGGCCGAAGGCACCGCTGTTGATGGCCGCCGGCGTGTACGTACCCAAAGAGCCGTCAAAGGTGACGTTGCCGTTGTTGTTGACGTAGGTCTTCGTGTAGTTCGTGCTGTTGATGTTGGCGGTGAAGCCCATGCTGACCTGACCGGTGGAGCCATCGTCATTGGCCGGCAACACGGTGGTGAACAGGCCGGCATCATGGATCGCGCCGGCGAAAGCCGACGGAGCAGCCAGCGAAGCGGCGAGCGCAGCAACGACGTAAATGGAGCGAAGAGCCTTCATGGTGTCTATCCTTGTAGTGTGCAGCTGCAACGGGTGGTTGCGTCTGCAACTCACAAAGCAGCAACCGGGCCAGCTTATCTAAGTCTTTGTGGGGGTTGGACTTTTTGACTTAGGGATGTCCGGATGTACAGCCCGCTGTCAGCGCAGCCGACAACTAGCCGCGCACCAGGCGGATGCGCGGCGTGACAGGCTTCACGGACGGCTCTTCCGGCACCTTGGGCAGGCGTTGCTCAAAACTCAGCGCATCCAGCGCCGGCGCGAACAGCCAGCCCTGGAATTCGTCGCAGCCGGCCTCCAGCAAGAACTGCCGTTGCGCTTCCGTCTCGACGCCTTCGGCGATGACACGCATGTCCAGCGCACGGGCCATCTGCAGGATGGCGCGCACGATGCCGGCGTCGCTGTCGTCGCTGGGCAGGCCGCTGACAAAACTGCGGTCGATCTTCAGCTTGCCAATGGGGAATTTCTTCAGGTAGGCCAGGCTGGAATAGCCCGTGCCGAAGTCATCGATGGACATCTTCACGCCCAACTTGGCCAGCGCGTGCAGGCGGTGCAGCGCTTCGTCAGCGTCGTGGACCAGTATGGACTCCGTCAGCTCCAGCTCCAGCAGTTGCGGCGGCAGCCCGCTGACGGCCAGCACGCTGGCCACGCGGTCCACGAAGTGGGCCTGCTGGAACTGCAACGCCGACACGTTGACGGCGATGGGCATGGACTGCCCCTTGGAATGCCACAGCGCGGCCTGACGCACGGCCTGACTCAGCACCCAGTCGCCAATCGGCACGATGAAACCGCTGTCCTCGGCCACGGGGATGAAACGGCTGGGCGGCACGTCGCCCATCTCCGGGTCGCGCCAGCGCAACAGCGCTTCAGCACCAGTGACGCGGCCATCGGCCAGGCTCACCTGCGGCTGGTAGAGCAGCCGGAAGCGGCCGCTGACCAGCGCCTGGCGCATGGCGTGGTCCAGCTTCATCTGGCTGCGGCGGTCAACCTCGGCGCGCGCCTGGTGCAGCCGGAAACTGGCCCGGCCGGCCACCTTGACCGCGCGCATCGCTGACTCCGCGTGGCGCAGCAGCTCGTCGGCCGTGGTGCCGTGCGAAGGCGCCAGCGCGCCGCCGATGCTGCAGGTCAGCGTGAACTGCGCGCCCTCCAGGCTGCAGGGCTGGGCCACCATGTTCAGCACGCGCCGCGCGGTGCTCTCGGCGGCCACGCCGTCGGCAGGCCGCACCATCACCGCAAACTGGTCACTGCCCAGGCGGGCCAGCATGTCGTCCTGGCGCAGGCAGCTCTGGATGCGCTGCGCGATGTCCAGCAGCACGCGGTTGCCGATCTCGTGGCCCAGGCTGTCGTTGATGTGGCGGAAGCGGTCCAGGTCGATGACCAACAAGGCGAACGAGCTGCCTTCCTTGCGCGACAGCACCACGGCCTCTTCCACACGTTCGGTCAGCCGAGCCCGGTTGGCCAGGCCGGTGAGGCCGTCGGTGACGGTGAGTTCTTCGATGCGCTCCTGCGCCGCCAGCCGCTCGGTGAGGTCGCGGAAGGACCAGACACGGCCCTGCGGGCGGCCGGCGCTGAACAGCGGCCGCGTGACCCGTTCCAGTACTTGGCCCGATGCCAGTTCCAGCCGGTCGGTGGCGGCGATCAAGGACGCCTGTGCCAGCGCATGCAGCCGCTGCTGGTAGCCCGCCGGGTCCACCAGGCTGCGCGACATCCAGGCCTGCACGGCCACGTCGTCACGCTGCTGCAGCAACGCCATGGGCACACCCCACAGTTCGGCAAAACGGCGGTTGAAGGCGCGCACGCGGCCGCCCAGGTCGGTGACCAGGATGCCGTCGGCCGTGGCCTCCAGCGTGGCCTGCAGTTCGGCCAACAGCTCTTCACGTTGTGTTTCGATGCGCTGTTCGGCGCTGCGGTCGGCCAGGGTCACGACCACATGGGTGGGCTCACCGGGCGTGGAGAGCAGGCGCACGGGCCGGATGCTGCGGTTGACCGTCAAGACGCGGCCATCGGGCATGCCGATCACGGTGTCCGTGTGCAGCGGCGACATGTCACCCGAAGCGGCACCGGCCCACCAGGCCAAGTCCTCGGGCGACGCGGCCATCTCTTCCGGGGATTGCCCGATCCACACGTCCGCCTCGCGCCCGAACAGGCGCACCGCGGCCTGGTTGACTGCCACCACCTGCCGTGTGGCCAGGTCCACCAGCCACGCGGCATGCGGCAGGCCTTCCAGCAGGCCCGCGCTCAGCAAGGGCGGTGGGGGCGCACCCGATTCGCCGGTCCCAAGCAAGTCCTGCGTGGCCAATGCCAGCGGGCGCTTTTTCACGCCGCCAGCTCCTCGTCGGACACCGCACTGAGCGGTTCGAAGTAGTAGGACACACGCGGTCGCGGGTCCAGGTACTCCACCGCCGCCTGCGGCAGCTTGGCGGCGGGCAGGCTGCGGCGAATGCCGAGGTCGGGCATGTGTTCCAGGTCCAGCATCAGCGCCTCACCACGCGGCACCTTGGGGTCGTGCACCAGCACACGCGGCTTCAGCGGCCGGCTGCTGTTGACGCCCACGACCATGGCGTAGCGGTCGTCGGTCAATTGCACAAGGGACCCGGCCGGGTACACACCCATCATGCGGATGAAGGCGTTGAGCACGGCACTGTCGAAGCGCTGCCGGCCCTGTGCGAACAGCACCGACACGGCTTCATGCGGCGTCAGCGCAAGCGTGCGCGCCTGCGGGTTGCACAGGTTGTCATAGCGGTTGACCAGCGACACGACACGCGCGGCCATGTGGATGCGCTCGCCGGACAGCTTGGCCGGGAAGCCGCTGCCGTCGGCATGTTCGTGATGCTGTGCCAGCACCTTCAGCGCACCCAGTGACAGGTCCATTCGGCGGCCCACCACCACGCCCTTGGCCACGTGGTCTCGGTAGGCGTTGAGCTCGGCGGCCGAAAAGCCGTCTTCGGCATGGCGGAAGCGGTCGGCGACCTCGATCTTGCCCACGTCGTGCATCAGCGCGCCCACGCCCAGGTCCAGCAGCTCCTGTTCAGGCAGGCCCAGGGTCCGGGCGATCAGCAGGGAAATAATCCCTACGTTCAGCGCATGCGTGGCGGCGCGGTCGGCACCACCGGAGACCAGGCGGATGCCGATCTCGCAGTTGCACATCATCTTGTCCAGGATGGCGCGTGTCAGTTGTTCGGTCGTGCGACCAGCCTCCTGCGGGCGGGCACCCACGGCGTCGCTGGCCTCGCGCCAGGCGCGTGCGGCTTCGCCATGCTGGCGTTCGCAGCGCTGCGCAGCCTCGCGCTGCTCCGCCAGGTCCAACCGGCGCTGCTGTACGGCCCGTGTGGCGCCGTCGGCCGCCTCACGGGCAGCGGCGTCGGCTGCCGCGCGCGCGGCAGCGGCGGGGTCGGATTCTGCAGGCAGGTCGCTCTTTTCCGGCACCCAGCGCAGGCGCGCCAGGCCCAGTCCACGCAGCGTGGCGATCTGGTCGGCCGACGTGATGCGGAAGCTGGACAGCGGAAAAGGGTGCGACAGCCAGCCTCCATCCAGCTGGATGAACATGCCGACCCGCAAGTCTTCGACGGCAATGATGGCGGCAGACATGGAACTCCCTGTTTCGACAACATGGCAGCCCCTGCGGGCCGCTTTACAACAGGGTTTTCGGGCGCGGAGGGTCCGGACTTGAGCCCGCAGCCCCTGCGGCGGTATGGGTTGCTGTGCAACTTGAAGTAAGCCGGGCCCTGCCGCTTCACTTGCGCCGCTTCACTTGCGACGCATCACTTGCGACGCATTTCCAGCCACAGCAGATAGAGGCCGCTGAACACCACCACCAGCGCGCCTGCCACAACAAAGGCGTCAGGCACCTGCTGGAAGACCAGCCAGCCCCACAGCGTCATGTACAGGATCTGCTGGTAGAGAAACGGCCCCAGCACCGACGCCGAGGCATGGCGGTGCGCCATGGCCACGAACAGGTGGCCGAGGCCGCCCATCAGCCCGCACAGCGCCACCAGCGCCCAGGTGGTGGTGTCGGCCGGGCTCTGCCACTGCAACAACGCCGGCACCGCCAGCACCAATGCCGCTCCGCTGGCCGACACCAACTGCATGGCCTGCGGCGATTCCGTGGCCGCCATGCGCCGCGTCAGCAGGTTGAAGGCCGCGTACAGCAGCGCGTTCAGCACCGACAGCAGGATCGCCGGGTGAAAGGCCTGCGAGCCCGGCCGTATCACCAGCAGCACCCCCGCGAATCCCACCACGATGGCCATCCAGCGCCGCGCGTCCAGCTTTTCGTGCAGCCACCACGAAGACATCAACGCGATCAGGATGGGCACGGAAAACTGCATCGCCCCGGTCACCGCCAGTTGCAGGTATTGCAGCGCCCAGAAGTTCAGGCCCGTCATGCTGGCCAGCATGGCCGAGCGCAGCAGGTGCAAGCGCCAGTCATTCACGCGCCAGATGGACAGGCCCTGCGTGGGCGCCAGCAGCAGCACCATCAGCAGCACATGGGTGGCAAAACGCAGCCACACCACTTCCACCACCGGCAGCGTCTGCACCAGCCACTTCGCGGACGTGTCCAGGATGGCGAAGCAGAAGGTGGCCAGCGTGACCAGGGCAATGCCCATGCGCCGCGAGCGGGCGCTGTCGGTTTTCAGCACCGGCGCATCCTAGGGCCCGGGACGGGACAGCCCTGCAGCCGTGGGCTGCACCAACGCCTGGACGATTGCCTAGACTCGCGGGTCCACGACCAGGAGCGCCCCGTGATCCTTGAAATCGCCGACATCCGTATCCCGCCCGGCCAGAACGCGGCCTTTGAAGAAGCCATCCAGCGTGGTTTGAGAACCGTCGTCAGCCAGGCCAAGGGCTACCTGAGCGGCCAGGTCCACGGCTGCCAGGAGAGCCCGGAACGCTACGTCCTGCAGATTCAGTGGGACACGCTGGAAGACCATACCGTGGGCTTCCGCCAGGGGCCGCTGTTCCCGCAATGGCGCGGCATCGTCGGGCCCTTCTTTGCAGTGCCGCCGGTGGTGGAGCACTTCGAGTTGGCCTGCAAGGTCTGACTGGAAACGAAGCCATGACACGCGAAGCCGCACTCGCCCAGGCCGCAGGCCACTTCGACAGCGGCGACTTCGTTCGCGACCTGTCGCGCCGTGTCGCCTTCCGCACCGCCAGCCAGGAAACAGACTCCGGGCCGGCGCTGGCCGCATACCTGCAGGACGAGATCGGGCCATCGCTCGCGAAGCTGGGCTTCACGTTCAGCGTCCACCCCAACTCTGAGGCCGCCTACGGGCCCTTCCTGGTGGCCAGCCGGCATGAAGGCGATGAGTTGCCCACCGTGCTGATGTACGGCCACGGCGACGTCATCCGCGGCCAGGACAAGAGCTGGACCTGCGGCCAGGGCCCGTGGACGCTGGCGGTGGTTGGCGACCGCCTCTACGGCCGCGGCACGGCCGACAACAAGGGCCAGCACAGCATCAACATCGCGGCACTGGCCACCGTGTTGGCGCTGCGCGGCAAGCTCGGCTTCAACGTCAAGTGGCTGCTGGAAACCGGCGAAGAGACCGGCTCGCCGGGCTTGCATGCCTTCTGCGACGCCCACAAGGATCTGCTGGCCGCTGACGTGCTGATCGCCAGCGACGGCCCGCGCCAGGGCCGTGACCAGCCCACCGTGTTCCTGGGCTCACGCGGTGTGGCCAACTTCACCCTGACACTGAACCTGCGCGACGGCGGCCACCACAGCGGCAATTGGGGCGGTCTGCTGCGCAACCCGGGCACGGTGCTGGCCCACGCCATCACCAGCCTGGTGGACGCACATGGCGTGATCCAGGTGCCGGCGCTGCGCCCGCCGCCCATTCCTGCCAACGTGCGCGCCGCGCTGCAGGGCCTGCGCTTTGGCGGCGACCCGGGCGACCCGGCCGTCGACGAGGATTGGGGCGAGCCCGGGCTGACACCGGCCGAGCGTGTGATCGCCTGGAACACGCTGGAAGTGCTGGCCTACAAGACCGGCAACCCGGACTTCCCGGTCAATGCCATCCCGCCCGTCGCGCAGGCCCACATGCACATGCGTTTCGTGGTCGGCACTGACATGAGCCGGCTGCAGGAGGTGCTGGTCGCGCACCTGGCCGCACACGGCTTCGGGGACGTCGAGGTGAGCGACCTGCGTGTCAGCGTGGCCACGCGGCTGGACCCGGACAACGCCTGGGTGCGTTTCACGCTGGCCAGCATCGAACAGAGCACCGGCAAGAAGCCCGTGCTGCTGCCCAACCTGGGTGGCAGCCTGCCCAACGACGTGTTTGCCGACATCCTGGGCTTGCCCACGGTGTGGGTGCCGCACAGCTACGCCGCCTGCCAGCAGCACGCACCCGACGAACATCTGCTGGCGCCCGTGGCACGCGAGGCGCTGCAGCTGATGACGGGCCTGTTCTGGGACCTGGCTGCCGCTGCACCGGGGCTGCCGCGGCGCCCGGCGCGCTGAATCAAAGCCGCGTGGTGAGCGTCACCCAGGCGTCCGGCAACCAGTCGTTCACCCGAGCTTCCAGCCACTTGTCGCCACCCGTGAGGATGGCCACGCCCATGGCCAGCAGCAGCAGGGCGAAGCCGGTCTTGAGTCCGCCCGCACGTGCCATCACCCACTGGCGCGAACGCTGGAAGCCGGCGCGCGAGGCATAGGCCACCGCCACCAGCGGCACGGCAGCACCCAGGCCGAACAGGCCCAGCACCAGTGCGCCGCGGGCCACGCCGCCCTCGCTGGCCACCAGGGTCAGGGCCGATGCCAGCAGCGGTCCGGAACACGGGCTCCAGACCAGCCCCAGCAGGCTGCCCAGCGCAAAGGCACTGGCCAGGGATGCGCCGCCCAGCTTGGAGGCGGCGGCCTGCGCACCGCTGGCCAGCGGCGTCATCCACTGCGTGAAGCGGGCGTTCCAGGCCGGCACCAGCATGACCAGCGCGAAGGCAATGATCAGCACCGCGCCCACGGTGCGCACAACGTCGCCGTCCAGCCCCAATGCCGGCCCGGCCGCACCCACCAACATGCCCAGCACGGTGAAGGACGCGGCCATGCCCGCACCCATGGCCACGGGCGCCAGGCGGTGGGCTTGCAGGGCCCCGCCCAGCACCAGCGGCAGCAGCGGAAAGACGCAGGGGCTCAGCGTGGTCAGGCTGCCTGCGGCCAGGCTCAGGCCGGCCTGGGCCAGGGACAGGGTCATGGCAGACAGGTGCCGGTCAGAGCGCGGCCTTCAGCGCGCCGCGCAGCTTGTCGGCTTCGGTCTCACCGGCCAGACGGGCCTTCTCTTCCTTGCCCTTGAAGACGATCAGCGTGGACTGCGTGCGCACGTTCATCGCGCGCTTCAAGTCCTTTTCCTTGTCGTAGTCAGCGCTGAGCACGGTGATGTCCAGGCCCCTCTCGGCTTTCAGTTGAACGAAGCTCTTGTCCTGCGCACGGCAGGTGGGGCACCAATCGGCTCGGAAGTGCACGGCCACCGGTTGGCCGGCAGCTTGTGCGGCTTGCAGCGCCTCGGCGCTGTAGGGCTTGATCTCCAGCGCGTGGGCAGCGAAGGCCATGAGGCCGACTGCCACGGCTGCGGTGGTCTGGGCGAAAAGGGCGGATCGGGTCATGTGGGCTCCTGGAGGTTCAACAAAGGGTGAGGCGAACAAGTCACCCCTGCCATTCGCCAGCCAGGGCCCGCGGGTTACAGGCGATCTACCAGCGCAGCACCCGCGGACCCAGCACCGCACCCAGCGCCACGGTGGCCAACACCCCGGCGGAGTACCAGACCGCCACAAACGCCGCGGACGGTTCCGGGCAGCTGAAGCCATAGGCCGCAGCGCCCGCCGCACCCGCCACCAGGCCGGCGGCCGCTCCGGCCAGCCGCGGACGTGTCGGCGCCAGACCGCGCAAAGCCCACAGCAGGCCCGCCAGTGTCGGCAGCGACAACAACAGCACCGCGCACGGGCACACGCGCCAGGTGCTGCCCAACAGCGTCTCTGCGGCCCGGTCGGGCCCGGCAACACCTGCCGCAGCCACGCCGGCCAGCGCCACCGCCGCCACCGCCAGCAGCAGCGCCCGCGGCGTGCGGCCGTCGTCGGCGCCCGGCCGCGCCAGACGCCACAACCACGGCAGCGCGGCGCCGCCCAGGGCCCCTGCGTAAGCGAACTTCATCCACGGCACGGGTGTGGCAAAGGCCGCACCGGGCAGCAGCCCGCGCAGCCAGGCCAGCAACAGCAGCGACAGCAGCAGGCCAGCAAGCAGCGCAGGCACCAGCCGGCGCCAGGCCAGCCCCGGCGCCACGGGGCCCGCGCCGCGCGCCAGCAAAACAATCAGCTCATCGGTTTTCATGCCACTCATCGTGCACCCCGCGCCGGTGCCGCCACCCAGGCGGCCAGTTTCCTCAGACCGCGGTGCACCTGCACCTTCAGCGCGGAGACGGTCACGCCGGTCTGCGCCGCCGCTTCCTCCAACGACAAGCCTTCGATCTTGGTCAGCGCGATGGCCTGCTGCTGCGCGGCCGGCAACTGCGCCAGCAGACCGGCCAGGTCGTGGCGGGCATCGGCGCTGCCGTCATGGGGCTGCACCAGCAGCGTTTCGTCGACGCTGTCCAGCGGATCGTGCAGCGCGCCACGCCGGCCATGGCGCCGCGCATGGTCCACCCACTTGTAGCGCGCGATGGACAACACCCAGTTGGCCAAGGGCCAGCCCGGCTCGTGCGTGCCACGCTGCAAGTGAATGGCCAACAGCGTCTCCTGCACCACATCCTCCACGTCGGCCGCGCCGTGCTCCATGCGCCGCCGCAGGTAGGCGCGCACCCGCGCGGCGATCAGTGCCAAAGCGGCCCGGTAGGCCGCGTCGTCACCTGCCCTTGCAGCCTCCCACAACGGCTTGGCGGCCGTCTCGAAGGGGTCTGGGCTGCTCACCTGCATGTCCATTCGCTGGCGGGCGCTGGCAGGTTACAGGCCGCGTTGTGCATCACGCCGGCAGGTGCAAGGTGACGGTGGTGCCCAGGCCCGGCGTAGAGGCCACGTCGACCCGGCCGCGGTGCAGTTCCGCGATGCGCTTGACGATGGCCAGGCCCAGGCCCTTGCCCTCTTCGCTGGTGGCCGGGGCCACACTGTCGCGGGCCTGGTAGTGGCGGTCAAAGAGATGGGGCAGGTGCGCAGCGGCGATGCCCGAACCTTCGTCGGCCACGCTGACCTGCACCTCGCTGCCGACACGCGCGGCACTGACACGCACGGCATGGCCGGCGGGTGTGTATTTCAGCGCGTTGTCCAGCAGGTTGGCCACGGCACGTTCAAACAGCTCCACGTCCACTTCGGCCACCGGCGCTTGCGCGCCCTGCTGCTCGAAACTCAGCGCGACATCCTGGCGGCGCGCGCGTTCGGCAAAGCGCAGCGTGATGTCGTCCAGCACCTCACCCAGGTCCAGCTTCATGGGCCGCAGTTGGAAGGCTGGTTCGTCCAGCTGCGCCAGGTCGCCCAGTGACCGCACCATGCCGGCGGCGTTGCGCGTGTTGCGCAGCGCGGTCTCCACCAGCTGCGTGTCGGCACTGCGTGCGCTGTCGCCCTGCCAGCGGGCCTGCAGCGTCTCCAGGCAGGCCACGGTGGCGGTCAACGGGCTGCGCAGGTCGTGCGAGAGGTTGCTGACACTTTCGCGGCGGAAGCCGTCCAGCCGGCGCAGTTCGTCCCACTGCTGGCGCAGCGTAGACAGCAGGGTGTGGAAGCCGAAGCGCAAGCGGCTGAATTCGTCATCGGCACTGCCCGTGGCGGGTGCCGCCACCGTGGCTGCCGTGGTGAAGCCTTCGCGGGCGGCGGTGGCCACTTCGTCACTCAACACCCGCAGCGGGCGCGTCACCGTGACGATGATCCAGGCCGCCAGCGCCGACGCCAGCAGGATCACCAGCGCCACCGGCGCCAGCGCAGGTGAACTGAGGCTCATGCCCACCAGTTCCAGGCGCTTGAGCGGCAGGCGCGGCTTGCGGCAGACCAGGTACAGGTAGCCGGCCGCGTCCGCATCAGGCCGGATGACGGAGCGGCGCAGCACCCGTGCCGCCACCACCGCGTCGGTCTCCATGAACTCCGGGTCGTCGCCCATCACGTAGGCGGCATCGGGGCTGCCCTGCGCGGACGCACCGGCGGCCAGGCGCACGGGCGGCAACGCCACGCGAAAGCCCGGCGGCAGCTGCGCCTGGCCCGTGCTGGCCAGCACGGTGCCGTCCGCTGCCAGCAGGTAAAGCTGGCTGTCGGGCTCATACAGCATCAGGTTGCGCAGGAAGATGGTGAACTCGTCCGGGCTGCGCTGCTGCAGGTCCAGCATGTCCGGGTGCTGGGCCGCCACACGCGCCAGGAAAGCGTCGCCACGCTGCCAGATCGATTCTTGTTCGAAGCGCTGGAAGGCCAGCGCCACGGTGATCAGGCAGCCCACTGCCGTGGCCAGGCCGGTGAGGAAGACCACCAGCGCCAGGCGCCAGCGCACGGACAACTTCATCGCGGCGCGTCGCGCATCTTGTAGCCGGCGCCGCGGACCGTGAGGATGAACACGGGGTTCATCGGGTCCGTCTCCAGCTTGGCGCGCAGGCGGTTGATGTGGGTGGTGACGGTGTGCTCGTAGCCTTCGTGTGAGTAGCCCCATACGGCGTCCAGCAACTGGGTGCGTGAGAACACACGCCCGGGGGCTTGCGCAAAGTGCAGCAGCAGGTCGAACTCCAGCGCCGTGAAGTCCAGCGCCTGCTGGGCCAACCGCGCCTCGCGCCTCGCGGGCCAGATCTGCAGTTCGCCATTGCGCACCGGTTGGTCGTCAGCCGGCGCAGCGGCCGCCGCGCGCAGCAGTTCGGCGCGGCGCAGCAAGGCCTTCACGCGGGCCAGCAGTTCGGCCATGGAAAAGGGCTTGGTGAGGTAGTCGTCGGCGCCCAGTTCCAGGCCCAGCACACGGTCCAGTTCCGTGCTCTTGGCGGTGAGCATCAGGATGGGTGTGGCCCTGCCCTTGGCGCGCAGCGCCTTGCAGACCTCCAGTCCGTCCAGCCCCGGCATCATCAGGTCCAGGATGAGCAGGTCGCTGGCGCGCTGCAACTCATGCGCCAGGGCTGCCGGCCCGTCGGCCACGGCCGTGACGGCATGGCCGGCCTGCTGCAGGTTCAGCACGATGAGGTCGCGGATGTCGGCCTGGTCTTCGGCCACAAGAATCTGGCTGGGCATGGTGCAGGCAGTCGGAGCGCGTCAGGGCTTTCTTACGGCGATGTGATCAAAACGTGATCTTCGGTGAGCAGGGCGCGATGCGCGGTGGCGAGAGTAACGCCACCGACACGAACCGCAGCCCAGCACCATGCAAACCGCCGCCCTCACCGCCGCCTTTTCGACGACCCAGCCCGCCTTCATCCCCCTGACCTGGAGCGACCTGCTGCCGCACCGCGCAGTGCTGGTGCAGTACGCGCGCCGCCGCCTGCTGGACCCGTCGCTGGCCGAAGACCTGGTGCACGACGTGTTCGAAGCCGTGGTCACCGGACGCGCCGCCTTTGGCGGCCGCGCCGCACTGCGCAGCTGGCTGGTGGGCGTGCTGAAGCACAAGATCGTGGACCTGGTGCGCCAGCGCAGCGGCCACGACAGCCTGGACGCCGGCATGGACGGTGACGACGACGAACACGGCGCGCCGGAACTGGTCTGCCCCCAGCCCGGCCCCGACGACGTGGCCGAACAGCGTCAGCGCCTGCGCCGCACCCTGTCACGCATCCAGGCGCTGCCGGCCAACCTGCGCGAGGTGGTGAACCTGCGCCTGCTGCAGGACCGCGAGACCGACGACGTCTGCCGCACGCTGGCCATCAGCGAACAGAACCTGTTTGTGCGGCTGCATCGTGCGCGCCGCGCGCTGGCTGCCTGATCAGGGCAACAGGCGGTCGAGCAAAGACAGCAGACGCGGCAAGTCGATCGGCTTGGTCACGTAGTTCACAAACCCGGCCCGCGCCGCGCGTTCGTGGTCGGCCGGCATGGCGTTGGCGCTGACCGCCAGCACGGGCACGCGGCGCGTGCGCGGGTCGGCACGCAGGCGGCGCAGCACCTCGAAGCCGTCCATGCCGGGCAGCTGGATGTCCAGCAGGATCAGCTGCGGCTTTTCGCGCCAGGCCAGGGCCAGGCCTTCTTCCGGGTGCGCGGCCATCAAGAGGCGCAGCGCGGGCCGCTGCGCCAGCATGCCCTGCATCAGCAGCTGGTTGACCTCGTTGTCCTCGATGTACAGCACCGTGTGCTGGCGCGTGGCCGCGCCCGACGCCAGGTCCACCACGGGCGTGGGCAGAGGCGCGGCGGCAGCACTCTGTGCCTGGGCCAGCGCCACCCAGAAACTGCTGCCCTGCCCCGGCACGCTGCTCACGCCGATGGCGCCCTGCATCAGGTCCACCAGCCACTTGCTGAGCGCCAGGCCTATGCCCGCACCTTCCACGTCCGTTCGCGCAGCGTCCAGCCGTTCAAAGGCGTGGAACAGGCGCTCCTGCTGCGCCGCATCCAGCCCCGGCCCTGTGTCGCTGACCTCGATGCGCACGGCCTCACCGACCAGGCTCCAGCGGATGTCCACCCGCCCACCGGGCCGGTTGTATTTGACGGCGTTGGACAGCAGGTTCAGCAGCACCTGCTTCAGGCGCGTGCGGTCGGCCAGCACGGCAGCGGCCTCCGCGCCCGCCGGGTGCACGGCCAGCACCACACTGCGCGCCGCCGCAGCGGGTTCCACCAGGCGCAGGCATTCGTGGACCAGGGCCTCCAGCCCCACAGGCGCCAGGTCCAGCAGCAGCGTGCCGGCTTCGATGCGCGCCAGGTCCAGCACGTCGTTGATCAGGCTCAGCAGGTGGCGGCCGCCGCGCAACAGTTCCTGCACGCGGCTGCGCTGCACAGGGCCCAGCGGTTCGCTGCGGTCGGTCTCCAGCAGTTGGCCAAAGCCCAGCACCGCGTTCAGCGGCGTGCGCAGTTCATGCGACATGCGCGACAGGAATTCCGACTTGGCGCGGTTGGCACGTTCGGCCTCGACCTTGGCGGCCATCAGCCCGGCCTCGGCAGCCTTGCGTTCGGTGATGTCCCAGCCGTAGACGATGAAGCCTTCGAAGTTGCTGTCAGAGGTCTGGCGCGGAATGCCCTGGTCCAGCAGCCAGACCACGCGGTCATCACGGCTGAGCGCGCGGAACTCGTGTGCAAAGGACACACGGCGGCTGGCCGCGTCGTCAAAGCTGCGCCGGCTCTGGTCCAGGTCGTCCGCGTGCATGCGCGCGCTCCAGGGCAGGGCCAGTTCCTGCTCCATGCTGCGCCCGGTGAGCGCCAGCCAGCGCAGGTTGAACCACAGCGGCCTGCCCTGGGCATCGGCCAGCCAGATGAACGCCGGCGCGGCGTCGGCCATGGTGCGGAAGCGGCTTTCGCTTTCTTCCAGGCGCTGCTGCGCCGCCACATTGGCCGTCACGTCTGTGTAGGTGCGCACGATGCTGCCGTCGCCGGCCTGGTGTGTCTGCACCTCCAGCAGGCTGCCGTCCATGCCAGTGCGCCGGTACACGGCCGGGCGATTGAGCCAGGGCTGTTCGCTCACCACGTCGCCAGACGGGATGTGGCCGTGCGCCATCTGGTAAGCCAGCACCTGCTGCACCGTGGGCCGCTGCTGCATGAACTCGTCTGGGATGTGCAGCAGTTCCACGAAGCGGCGGTTGTAGGCGTTGGTGCGGCCGCTGGCCTCCACGCTCAGCACACCCTGCGACAGGCTGTCCAGCGTCACCTCCAGCACATGGGACTTCTGGGCCAGTAGGTCCCCGGTCAGCCGGATCTGCTGCTCGGCGCGCTTGAGCGGGCTGATGTCCGAAAACATGCCCACCGCGCCCACTTTGCGGCCTTCGGCGTCGTAGATGGGTGTGGCGTTGTTGTAGCAGTGCACGGGGCTGCCGTCGGCGCGGGTCAACGTCACTTCGTAGCTGCTGGCCGCGCCGTGGGCACGGCGTGCCACGTTGTCGCGGAAGGTGCGCTCGTTGTTGGCGTCGACAAACTCGAAGATCGTGCGCCCCAGCATCTGCGGCAGCGTCAGGCCCAGCATGCGGCACATGGCAGGGTTGGCGTCCGTCGTGCGCTGCTGGTTGTCTATGAACCAGATGCCTTGTTCGGTGCGTTCGATCAGCAGCGCCAGCATGCGTTGCTGGTCGGCCAGACGCGCCTGCTCCGCCTTGCGTTCGGTGATGTCGGCATAGAACATCACGAAGCCGCCGCCGGGTGTGGGGCTGCGGCGCAGTTCGATGCACTGGCCGTTGGGCCGCAGACGCTCGCTGACTGACCTGGGGCCGTGGGCCAGTTCCTGCAGCCGTTGCTGGACCAGGGCTTCGGCGTCCACGCCGCGCATCTCACCGGCTGCCACCATGCAACGCAGCAGGTCCTCCAGGCGGGCGCCCACGCGGACCAGCTCTGGCGGCAGACCCGTGAAGTCCAGGAAGTGCTGGTTCCAGCCGCGCAGGGTGAGCGCGGCGTCGAAGACGCTCAGTCCTTCGGCGGCATGGTCGAAGATCAGCCGCAGCAAGTCACCGCTGTCGGGCGCGCCTGGCGCGTGCGGAAGCAGGTCAGGCGGCGCGGGCATGCTGCATTCTGGCGCCTGCCGCGCGGTTCAGACGATCTTGACGCTGAGGTTGGGCAGGCGGTCGATGTGGCATTCGATGACGTCACCGCGCACCACCGGCCCCACGTTTTCCGGTGTGCCGGAATAGATGATGTCGCCGGGCATCAACTCGAAGGCGTCGCTCAACTTGCTGATCTGCTCGGCCACGCTCCAGATCATCTGGTTGAGGTTGGCGTTCTGCTTGGTCACGCCATTGACCTTGAGCCAGATGCCGCCAGCGGCAAAAGCACCTGTCTGGCTGGCCAAGTGCAAGGGGCCGATGGGTGCGCTCTGGTCGAAGCTCTTGCCGATCTCCCAGGGCTTTTTCTCGTCACCCATGGCGCGCTGCAGGTCGCGACGTGTCATGTCCAGGCCCAGCGCATAGGCGTAGACGTGTTCCAGCGCACTGGCCATGGGGATGTTGCGGCCGCCCTTGTGCAGCGCCGCCACCAGTTCCACTTCGTAGTGGTAGTTCTTGGTCAGCGGCGGATAGGGGTGGTCGGCCACGGTGCCCGCGGCAACGTTCTGGATCGCGTCGGTGGGTTTCTGGAAGAAGAAGGGCGGCTCGCGGTCGGGGTTGGAGCCCATCTCGATGGCGTGCGCGCGGTAGTTGCGACCGATGCAGTAGATGCGCCGCACCGGGAACATCAAGTCACTGCCCACGATGGGCACGTAGGTATCGGGCACGCTGAAGGGCGTCTTCACGCCCTGCGCCTGGCCGGGCAGCGCGCAGCCTGCCACGGCGCCTACGGCCATCGTGGCCGAGGTGGTGAACATTGAACGACGGTCCATGGGTGTCTCCTTCTGGGTTGTTCAGGCAGCGGTCACGGCGAGCACGAAGTCGGCTTCCATCACCGGCACATCGCTGTCCGGCACACGGCGGCAGTGCAGCGCCAGCGGCGCACGCACACCGAAGACGGCGTCGCGGTCCAGCCAGGGGTCGTCAGCGTCAAACAGCTCCGTCACCAGGGTGCGGAACCCGGGTGCGCTGACGATCACATGCACATGTGCGGGGCGCCACGCGGTGCGGCCCGCGGGGCCCACCACGTCGTGCCACACGGGCCCGTCGGTGGGGATCTGGTAAGGCTGTGGGCGGACCGTGCGGATGGCAAAGCCGCCGTCCGCTGCCACACGCAATTGGCAGCGCAGGTTGTCTTGCGGCTGCTCCGGGTCCAGCTGCCAGTACAGGCCGTTGGCGGCGTTCTGCCAGAAGTCCAGCGTGGCTTGGGGCAGCGGCGCGCCGTCCGGGCCCAGCACCCGGCCGCGGATCAGCACCTGTTCACCGGCGTTGCCCGGCGTCAGGTCCACGGGGTTGTCTTTCCAGGGCGAGCCCGCCGTGTGGAAGGGGCCCAGCACGCTGCCGGGTGTTGACGGCATAGCCCCTGGCATGCCTTCCGGGCTGGCCAGCAGGTCCACCAGGCTGGACAGGCCCAGCACGTCGGACAGCAGGCTGAACTCGCTGCGCGTGTCGGTGCTGATATCGCCCGTGCGGTGCAGGAAGGCCAGCGCTTCGCGCCATTCGGCATGGCTTGGCTTCGTGGTCTTGGCGAATGCATGCAGGTGCAGCACCAGCTGCTGCATCAGTTCGCGCCGACGCGCGTCGGGCAGGCCGGCAAAGCTGTCGTGGGCGGCTTGCGTGATGTTGGTAAGGCTGATGTCGCGCATGGGCTGTTCCGTCGGGAACGGCTCACTCTAATCGTCGACAACCCACGCGGCGCGGCTGGTCGGCAAAACGCGGGCGGGGTTTTCCCAGCCCGCCCGCAGCCCAATGCGGCCCGAATGTCAGCGCACCGGCCCCAGCCCTATGGGTGCCGGCGCCATGTTCAGGATCTTGCTGAACAAGGGCTGGAAGTCCGGCGGCGTGGGGTGGCCGGCCAACGGGTCGCGGTTGGTGGCGAAAGCGGTGTCCAGTTCCACCCAGTCGGCGGGGCTCAGGTGCTGGCGCGCGGCGGGCAGGATCTGCTGCTCTTCCAGGGCCATGTGCTCCAGGTAGAAGCGGATGTAGCGCTCCACCGCCTGCTCGAAGTCGCCACGGCGTGGCTCACCCATCACCTCGTAGGCCAGCAGCGCGTGTTCCAGGGCGCGGATGGCCTGTTCGCCTTGTGCGTGGTCGCGCTCCAGGTGGTCCAGCGTGGCGGCCAGTTGCGGGCAGCGTTCACGCACGCGGGGGAACAGCAGTTCGCTTTCCTTGGGATGGTGCAGCTTCTCTGGAAACTCGTCGACATAGAACAGCATCGCACGCAGCACCTCGAAGTTCGGCGGTTGCCCCTCACGGCGGGCTTGCGCCAGCAGGAGGGAGAGCGAACGCAGCATGGCGGCCAGGGCTTGATGCTCGTCGTGGATGACGTCCAGGGCGGTGTGTCTCATGCGGCCAGCATGGCAGCGCCTGCGGCCACGCCGTTGACCCAGGTCAAGCTCACTCAAGCTTCGCCTGGACTGCCCCTCAGCAGGCGATGGATCTGCGCAGCGGCAGGCGCAAACAGCGCCTGCAGCGCGGCCAGCAGGCCTTCGGCGCGTGCGCTGTTGTCCGCGCCCAGGTTGCAGACGTAAACATCCAGCGTCACCGCCGCCAGTTCCGGCCAGGTGTGCACCGCCAGGTGGCTTTCGGCCAGCAGCACCACGCCGGTGACACCGCCAGGCGCCGGGAAGCGGTGGAACAGCTCGCCCACCGGTTGCAGGCCCGCCTGCCGCACGGCGGCCAGGCAGGCGCCGCGCAGCGCTTCGGGATCGACCATGACCGGTCGCCCGGGCGCGCAGCCCGTCAGGTCGGCAGTGAGGTGCAGCCCTTGCATGCAGGAATCATAAGGAGGGGCCGCTTTGGCCTCCTAGAATCGCCGCTCCCCCGCACTGCTCAACCGCGCCGATGGCCACCCCCGCACAAGACACCTCTTTGATGGCCAACGCCATCCGCGCACTGGCGATGGACGCCGTGCAGCAGGCCAATTCCGGCCACCCGGGCGCCCCCATGGGCATGGCCGACATGGCCGTGGCGCTGTGGAGCCGCCACCTCAAGCACGACCCCGGCGCACCCAGCTGGGCCGATCGTGACCGCTTCGTGCTGAGCAACGGCCACAGCTCCATGCTGCTGTACGCGCTGCTGCACCTGACGGGCTACGACCTGCCCATGAGCGAGTTGCGGCGCTTCCGCCAGCGGCACAGCAAGACGCCCGGCCACCCGGAAGTGGACGTGACACCCGGCGTGGAAACCACCACCGGCCCGCTGGGCCAGGGCCTGGCCAATGCCGTGGGCATGGCGCTGGCTGAAAAGCACCTGGCAGCGGAGTTCAACCGCGAAGGCCACACGGTGGTGGACCACCACACCTACGTCTTCATGGGCGACGGCTGCCTGATGGAAGGCATCAGCCACGAAGCCATCGCGCTGGCGTCGAGCTGGAAGCTGAACAAGCTGGTGGCGCTGTACGACGACAACGGCATCAGCATCGACGGCAAGGTCGACCCCTGGTACCCCGACAACGCCGGCCTGCGTTTTGCCGCCATGGGCTGGAACGTCATCGGCCCGGTGGACGGCCACCACGTGGACGCCGTGGACGCCGCGCTGGCCCAGGCCCGCGCGAGCAGCACCATGCCCACGCTGATCATCTGCCGCACCAGCATCGGCAAGGGTTCGCCCAACCGCGCCGGCACCTCCAAGGCTCACGGTGAGCCGCTGGGTGCGGAAGAAATCAAGCTGACGCGCGCTGCGCTCGGCTGGACCCACGAACCCTTTGTCATCCCCGAAGCGGCCTACTCCGCCTGGGACGCCAAGGCAGCCGGCGCCACCGCACGCAGCCGCTGGGCCGATGCCTTTGCCGCCTACGAAAAGGCCTTCCCCACGCTGGCCGCGGAACTGAGCCGACGCATGCGTGGCGAGCTTCCAGCCGACTTTGTGGCCACGGCAGTGGCCGCCATCGAAGCCGCCGACACCAAGGCCGAAACCGTGGCTTCGCGCAAGGCCAGCCAGTTGGCACTGGAAGTCTTCACCAAGGCGCTGCCGGAAATGCTGGGCGGCAGCGCGGACCTGACCGGGTCCAACCTGACCAACACGTCCAGCACGGCGCCGCTGCGTTTTGACGATCACGGCAACGTGGTGCAGAAGGACGGCGCGACAGACCACCAAATCGGCCGCCACATCAACTACGGTGTGCGCGAATTCGGCATGGCCGCCATCATGAACGGCGTGACGCTGCACGGCGGCTTCATCCCCTACGGCGGCACTTTCCTGACCTTCAGCGACTACAGCCGCAACGCCATCCGCATGGCCGCGCTGATGAAGAAGCGTGTGATCCACGTCTTCACGCACGACAGCATCGGCCTGGGCGAAGACGGGCCTACCCACCAAAGTGTGGAGCATGCGGCCAGCCTGCGCCTGATCCCCAACCTGGACGTCTGGCGCCCCGCCGACACGGCAGAGACCGTGGCTGCGTGGACCATGGCGCTGGGCAATGCCGGGCGCCCCTCAGCCCTGCTGCTGTCGCGCCAGAACCTGCCCTACCTGCCCAAGAGCCGGCTGTCCGACATCGGCAAGGGTGCCTACGTGCTGGCCGAGCCGACGGAAGTGGGCCTGAAGAAGAAGACACAGGCAGTGATCATGGCCACCGGCTCTGAAGTGCAGCTGGCCCTGCACGCGCAGGCCGAACTGGCCAAGCTGAAGATTGCCGTGCGCGTGGTCAGCGTGCCCAGCACCACCACCTTCGACCGCCAGAGCGTCGCCTACAAACGCAGCGTGCTGCCCGACGGCGTGCCGCGTGTGGCCATCGAAGCCGGCGTGACCGACGGCTGGTGGAAGTACGGCTGTGCGGCCGTGGTGGGCATCGACACCTACGGCGAAAGTGCGCCGGCGCCGGAGCTGTTCAAGCACTTCAAGCTCACCGCCAGCAACCTGGCGGCCGTGGTGCGCAAAGTCCTGGGCCGCTGACGCACACGAGACTGCCGGCATGCGCGGCCTCCTGCTGTTGCTTGCTGCGCTGCTGGTCGGTGCAGTTGGTGCGGCGGGTGCACAGACGGCTGAATTGCAGCCCTCGGCCGCGCAGCAGTGCCTGCTCCACGTGGACGGCGAAGGCCAGCAGCCCGACTACCCCATTGCCGACTACAACGCCGGCAAAGCGGGCCGCGTGCAGGTGGTCTTCGAGTTCGCGCAAGCGGACCGGCCGCCCGAGCTGACGTTCCTGCTGCAGCAGGGCGGCGAGCGTTTTGTCGAAGCCGTGAAGAAACACGCGCGCGGCCTCCGTGTGCCCTGCCTTGACGCGGCCAACGCCCCTGCACGCCTGAGCGTGGACTTTGTCTTCGACCCGGGTACCCAGCAGGTCAGCAGCTCCGAGGCTCAGGACCCGGAGCACCAGCGCCGCAGTGCCATGCTGCGGTGCATCGTGCATGCCAAGGGGTGGCGAGTCCCCGAGTACCCCGAATGGGCGCGGCGGCGGTCTCTGCAGGGCCGTGTGCTGGTGCGGGCGAGTTACACCAACGCCACCGAGCCGCCGCGGCTGGAGGCCTTCGCCCGCCCCTACGCCGTCCGGCTGGCCGAGGAGATGATGGACTGGATGAAGGACACGCGACTGCCCTGCCAGAGCGGTGCGCCGATCACCGGGGTCTGGACCTTCATCTTCGTCCTCAATGACGAGCGCTACGGGTTCAACGAGCTGGGCTTCCGGCAGTTCCTGCTCAACGTCAAGGGCATTCGCGAGCAAACGCTCCAGATCGACACGAACACCATGGGCTGCCCGTTCGATGTGCAACTGAGCTACCGGCGGCCCGATCTGCCCAACGACGTCAGCGTGGTGGGCGCGCACAACGCGGCCCGCCGCCCCCTGCTGGCCTGGCTGGCAGCCAGCGAGCTGGACCTGCCGCGCCGCACCCTGGATTCGATCTGGGGCGACACCGCCCGCATCACCATTCCCTGCCTCAAAATAGACCTCAAACCCAAGGAGAAATCATGACCATCAAAGTTGGCATCAACGGCTTCGGCCGCATCGGCCGCATGGTGTTCCGCGCTGCGGTGCAGAACTTCCCCAACATTGAAATCGTCGGCATCAACGACCTGCTGGAACCCGACTACCTGGCCTACATGCTGAAGTACGACAGCGTGCATGGCCGCTTCAAGGGTGACATCGCGGTCGACGGCACCACACTGATCGTCAACGGCAAGAAGATCCGCCTGACCGCGGAACGCGACCCGGCCGCGCTGAAGTGGGGTGACGTGGGCGCTGACGTGGTCATCGAAGCCACGGGTCTGTTCCTGACCAAGGACACCTGCCAGAAGCACATCGACGCAGGTGCCAAGAAGGTCATCCAGTCCGCGCCCAGCAAGGACGACACGCCGATGTTCGTCTTCGGCGTCAACGACAAGACCTACGCCGGCCAGACCATCATCAGCAATGCGTCGTGCACCACCAACTGCCTGGCCCCGGTGGCCAAGGTGCTGAACGACAGCTTTGGCATCAAGCGCGGCCTGATGACCACCGTGCACGCGGCCACGGCCACGCAGAAAACCGTGGACGGCCCCAGCAACAAGGACTGGCGCGGCGGCCGCGGCATCCTGGAAAACATCATCCCCAGCAGCACGGGTGCCGCCAAGGCCGTGGGCGTGGTGATTCCTGAACTGAACAAGAAGCTCACCGGCATGAGCTTCCGCGTGCCCACCAGCGACGTGAGCGTCATCGACCTGACGGCCGAACTGGTGAAGGAAGCCAGCTGGGACGACATCTGCAACGCCATGAAGGCGGCCGCGGCCGGCCCCATGAAGGGCGTGCTGGCCTATACCGAGGACAAGGTGGTGGCCACCGACTTCCGCGGCGAATCCTGCACCAGCGTCTTTGACGCCGACGCCGGCATCGCGCTGGACAAGACCTTCGTCAAGGTCATCGCCTGGTACGACAACGAGTGGGGCTACTCCAACAAGGTGCTGGAGATGGTGCAGGTGATTGCTGGATGAGACCCCCCCGGAGCGCCTGCGGCGCTCCCCCCAGCGGGCCGGCAAAGCCGGTCCCGCGGCGGCCACTTGATGCGGGCCAAGTTGGTCACCAAATCTCACCGGTGAGCTGGGCGCGGGGCACGTTCCGCAACATTTCCGCGCAGGGCGCACCCCTACACTGCGGCCATGAAACACCTCCGCGCGGCCACGTTGCTGGCCACCTTCGCCTTCTCTGCCCTGTTTGCCACCGGGGCCGCGCTGGCCCAGCCGCAGGCGCGCGCCCGTGTCGCCCTGGCGCCGGTGGATGAGGAAGTGATCGTCGGCTTCAAGCCCGAAGCCGCCACGCTGCGCAAACACGCGCTCGCCGCGCGCAGCGACGCCGCCACCACAGCCGCCACGCTGGCCGACCGCGCCAGCACGCTGGGCCAGCGTGTGGGCCGCAGCCTGCAGGCCGGCGCGGCCACGGGCGGCAACGCGCAGGTCGTGCGTGCAGCGGGTGTGGATGCCACCACCTTGGCGCGTCAGCTGGCCGCCGACCCCGACGTGGCCTACGCCGTGCCCAACGGGCGCAAGCGCGCCTACACGGCGCCCAACGACCCGCTGTACGCGGCGGCCGTGCGCACCAACGGCCCCGACAGCGGCCAGTGGTACCTGCGTGCGCCCGACGCCACCATCAAGTCTGCGATGGACATTGAAACCGCCTGGGCGCGCACCACCGGCAGTGCCGGGATCGTGGTCGCGGTGCTGGACACCGGCGTGCGCTTCGACCACCCCGACCTGGGCCGCGCATCCGCGGGCGGCCGCCTGCTGGCGGGCTATGACTTCGTCAGCAGCAGCACCGTGGCCAATGACGGCGACGGCCGTGATGCCGACCCCAGCGACCCGGGTGACTGGGTCACCGCCGCCGACGCGCGCACCACCACCTTCACCGGCTGCACGGCCGAAAACAGCAGCTGGCACGGCACGTCCACGGCCAGCCTGGTGGCTGCCGCCGCCAACAACGCGCTGGGCATGGCCGGCGGCGCGCCGGGCGTGCTGGTGCAGCCGGTGCGTGTGCTGGGCAAGTGCTACGGCACGGATGGCGACATCCAGGCCGCCATGCGCTGGGCCGCGGGCATCCATGTCGACGGCGTGCCGGACAACCCGACCCCCGCCAAGGTGATCAACATGAGCCTGGGCGGCTGCCCCAGTTCGGGCCCCTGCACCTGCAGCGCCGGCTACCAGGCCGCGGTCAACGAGATCGTGGCGCGTGGTGTGGCCATCGTGGCTGCGGCCGGCAACAGC
This sequence comes from Betaproteobacteria bacterium, assembly GCA_031411215.1. Taxonomy (GTDB): domain Bacteria; phylum Pseudomonadota; class Gammaproteobacteria; order Burkholderiales; family Burkholderiaceae_C; genus Rubrivivax. The sequence continues at coordinate 480 of JANOAM010000161.1, read as the reverse complement.
GCTGGCGGCGTCGTCAGCGAGCCCGCCAACTGCACGGGTGTCATTGGCGTCTTGGCGCTGCGGCATGCCGGCACCAAGGTCGGCTTCTCGGACTTGGGGCCGGAGGTGGCCATCTCGGCCCCGGGCGGCAACTGCGTCAATACGGCCAGCGGCACACCCTGTCTGTACCCCATCCTGGCCGCCACCAACACGGGCGCGCAAGGGCCCGTGGCTTCAGGCTGGTCCGACAGCTACAACATCACCGTCGGCTCCAGCTTCTCTTCCCCCTTGACCGCGGCGGTGGTTGCCTTGATGGCCACCGCCAACCCGGTCATCACGGTGGCGCAGGTGCGCGGCGCCCTGCAGTCCACGGCGCGTGCCTTCCCGCAGACGGGCGCCAACAACGGCACCGACACCACACCCGTCACCGCCTGCCACGCACCCACCACCGGCGTGGACCAGTTGCAGTGTTACTGCCCCACCAACGGCACGCTGTGCGGC
>JANOAM010000160.1:0-5440 GCA_031411215.1 Betaproteobacteria bacterium | reverse complement strand
CTCGACGAGATCCTGGCCTTGAGCGACCGCGTGATCGTGATGAATGCGGGGCGCATCAGCGGTGAGTTGCCGATCGACCAGTGTTCTGAAGCGGCGCTGGGCCGGTTGATGGGCGGTGGGTGAGATGTTCCATTGCTCGTTCCTGACTCCGCGGGCCATGCAATTGCGCGCGCCAAGGACGTTGGGTGGCCGACTGCGTTCATGTCCCCCGCCCCATCTTGCTGGGCAAGCTGGGGCTCCTCCTTTACTTCACTCCGTCGGCCACCCAACGTCCTTGGCCCCCACCCATGGTGGCGCGCCTGCGTCGCGGACCGCGGCTGGTGGCGGATCGGGACGGTGGGGCGCGCTGCGCAGCGAAGTAAAGGAGGAGCCACGGGCTGCGCAGCAGGCCGAGGCGGGGGACATGAGCGGAGCAGCGCGCCTCGGCGGCCCGATCTCGTGCCAATGCCTGCACGCACAACGAACGACCGCAAAGGGTCACTGACATGCGCGCCTGGACAGTCGATGCCGACGACATCCGTGTCGCAGAAGACCTGGACGAATCGCTGCTGCACCGCACGCCGGAGATCGACGCCTTCCTGGCCACCGACCGCGACGACAAATTCATCGTCATCGGCACCAAGGGTTTCGGCAAGACGCTGCTGCTGAAGGCCAAGCGCATCCTGTACCAGCGCGAAGGCCGCGCGGTGTGCCTGCCGCAAGGCAATCTGCTGGACAAGCCCATAGGCGACAAGATCTTCGGCCGCGAGACACTGGCTTTCTTCGCCGCGTCGCCGCTGCCCTGGTGCAAGGTGTGGCTGGCGGCCATCACGCTGGCGGTGCTGAAGCACCAGGGCGCCACCGAAGGCCTGAAGGTCAATGCGCGCCTTGCAGGGCTGCTGCGTGACGAACAACTGCATGGCGTCATCGACCACTTCGTGCGCCTCCTGGACCTGACACCCAGCGAGCTGCAGCGCTGCGCCACCGACACCGACGGCCACCTGGTGCCGCGGCTGCGCGCGCTGAAGACACCGGTGACCATCTTCATCGACGGCATTGACGAGTACTTCAACAAACACGTCGAGGAACTGCCCACCAACCCCAGCGTGACCGGAGAGCTGTCGCCCGACGTCTGGTACTACGCGCAGCTGGGCCTGGTGGAAGTGGCCTACCAACTGCGCCGCATCAACCACCACTTGAAGGTGTTTGCGGCCATCCGCAAGGAAGCCTATGCAAGGCTGCCGCGGCGCACGGCCATGGCGCAGCAGTACCGCGGCAGCGCGGTGGACATCGTCTATTCACCGCAGAGCCTGCGCGAGATCTTCATCAACAACGTGCGCCTCTTGAAGGCTGACCGCATGGTGCGGCCGGGCCGTGTGCGCAACCACCCGCTGGAAGCCTTCCTGGGCCGCACCAGCGTCACCGACGCCTACGCGCGCGAAGAGGAGGACGCGCTGGAGTACCTGTGCCGCCACACCCTGCTGCGGCCACGCGACCTGATGACGATTGGCGAACGCCTGACCGCGTTGCGGCCCGACGAGCGCCAGCACGAACACCGCCTGAAAGAAGCCGTGCACCAGGCGGCCGGCGAGATTGCGCAGGAGTACCTGGCCGAGGTGGCGCCCTACATCGGCGACCTGGACCTGGACGGCCTGCTGGCGCGCCTGCCAGGGCCGGTGCTGACCCGCGCCGAGATTGAAGAACTGAGCAGCCCCGCAGACGGCGATGGCAGTGACACCGACAACCGCCGAGTGCTGTGGGCCCTGATGCGCGTGGGCCTGCTGGGCCATGTGCAGCACGACCGCGCCACCGGTGAATGGCGCCAGCGTTTCATGCGCCCGGGTGAAGCCACGCTGGACCCGGATGGTGAACTGCCCATGGCCACGCACTATCTCGTGCACCCGGTGCTGGCCGACGTGGTGGGCCAGCTCAACCCGGCCTACCTGCGCCGCATGGACCGCCACAACATCATCGGCTATGACAGGCCCTGGCGCGACAGCGGCGCCCCGCTGGACTTCGAGATGCACGAACGCGCCAGCTGCGTGCTGAAGGCCGATGTGCAGGGCTTTGCCGCGCTGATGCGCGCGGGCACCGACCAGCCCGTGCGCCAGGCGCTGGACGAGGCCGTGCGCCGCTGGGCGCCGCCCGGATCGATCGCCGAGTCCCGCGCCGGCGACGCGGTGCTGATCATCGACGACGACCCCATCGCACTGGCCCAGGCCGCGCGCCACCTGATCGACGAGGTCTACCAGGCCACGGGCCAGCCGCGCCTGCGCGTGGCCCTGCACCACGGCCCTGTGCAGACGCGGCTGCGTGAGGGCGAACTGACGCACACCATTGCCGGCGGTGACGCGGTGCTGTGCGCGTCACGCGTGGAACCCGCGGTGGAACCGGGCCAGATCTGGGCCACGGAAGAGTTCCGCCAGCAACTGCTGCAGCGGCCGTCACTGTGGCGCACGGCACCCGTCGCGGGGCCGGGTGGCGACGGCCGCTTCAATGTGAAGAAGCCTCGCAGCGCCGAGGGCGACTTGTGGGTGCAGTTGTATCGGCTGGAGTTCTAGCGGGCGGCGGCGCAGGGATCAGCGCCGCCTGCAGCCGCTGGACCATGCCGACATAGAGCGCCAGCGTGCCCTCCATGTCGCCGCGCTGGATGTGCGCCACACAGCCACGCACGGTCTGGAAAATGGCTTCGTAAAAAACCTCAGCATCCGGCCTTTGTCTGATGGCCGCCAGCAACGCCGGGGCCACGCGGTAGTACTCCGGCACCAAGGCCGCTGTGTCTGCACGCGTTTGCATCCAGCCGTCACGAAAGGCGCGCAGCATCAGCAGTTCTTCGCAGTCATCGCGCAAGCCGCGGTGTTGCACACAGGCCGTGGTCAGGTAGCACCTGCGGCCACTCTTCTTCTTGGCGCCGCCGCCGCGTGGCATGTTTTCATAGCGCGCCAGCAAGTCGTCCACCTCTGACCTGGACTCTGCCTGGCCGTATGCGGAGAGCGCGCTCTGGAGCTTTTGCTGGGTCACGCCGCTGGCGAGGACGGCCTGCCTGAAGCGCTGCGCGCGCGCCCGGCGGTACTCGGCAACTTCTTCCTGCTGGCGCGTCTTGGGCAGGTTGTTCAGTTGTTCGGCATAACGCTCCAGGATCTCTTCACGCGTGCCCGTCACGTCCAGGTCGGCCACGTCAGGCAAACGCTGCAGGATCTTGATGTCCATCTTGACTTCAATGTGCGCCTTGCGCAGCTGGTCGCATAACGGCTCGCCCAGCACTTTGGCGTGACTCTCGGCCTGTTGGCGCTGACGGTTGAACAGCACCAGCACATCCACGCGCCTTTGTGGCGCCTCGGTGTAGATGATCTGGTCGGCGATCTGGCGCGCCGAATTCATGCTCTTTTCGAGGCCGTCGGAGTGCAAGACGAAGCTGCTGATCAGGCGCTCTTCATTGTCAATCGTGGCAAAGGTGTTGATCTTCACCGCTGCGCAACCCGACACACCCGGCACCAGCACCTTGTCAGTGGCCCGTGGCAACAAGTCGTACTTGCCTTCGGGCACACGGAAGGGGTCGTCCAGGTCACCCTTGACGCGTTGCAGCGGCCCCAGCACACCGGGGCCAAAGGCCGCGCGCAGGTGCTGGCGCTGCGCCTGCATCGACGGACTGTCGTGGAAGCCCTGGCCCAGACCAGCGCTGGTCGCGGGTTCGCGCACCTGCGCAGCGTGCTTGCCGACGCGGGCCCTGTCTGCTCGTTCCATCGCCATCCCTTGCATTGACCCGGCGCTGCTTGCGACAACACTGCCGCCTGCGCCGCAGTCCGATTCTGACTGCGGCCCTGGTCGCCGTGTGCGCAGGGCTGCAACGCAGGGCTAGGATCCGACGCATGGAACTGCGCCAGCTCCGCTACTTCGTGCGTGTCGTCGAACTCGGCAGCATGGGCCGCGCCGCCGCCGACCTGGGCGTGGTGACCAGCGCGCTGAGCCAGCAGATCAGCCGCCTGGAAGGTGAACTGTCCACACGCCTGCTGAGCCGCACCGCCACCGGCGTGCTGCCTACCGACGCTGGCCTGGCCTTCCTGGGCCAGGCGCAGCTGGCGCTGCGCCATGCCGACGACGCCGTGCGCGCGGCGCAGCAGCAGCGCCTGTCGGGCCACGTCAGTGTCGGCCTGGCGCCCACCACCGGCGCGGTGCTGGGCCTGCCGCTGATGCAAGCCATGCGTGAACGTTACCCGGACGTGCGCCTGCACCTGGTGGAGAGCTTGTCGGGCTACCTCACCGACATGCTCAATGCACGCCGGCTGGACCTGGCCGTGCTGTTCCGCAGCGACGACGCACGCCGCTGGAGCGTGATGCCGCTGCTGAGCGAACGGCTGTTCCTCATCGCCGCGCCCACGCTGCCCGGCCTGGCCGCCTTGAGGGGCCGCGGGCGCATCCGGTTGTCGTCACTGGGTGCGCTGCCGCTGATCCTGCCCACCGGCACGCACGGCTTGCGCGCCACTTTGGACGCGGCCTTTGCTGCGGCGCGCATCACACCCCAGATCACGGCCGAGATCGACTCGCTCGCGCTCCTGATGGACGCCGTGCGTGCCGGCTTTGGCGCCACGTTGCAACCCGGTGCCGCCATCGCACGTCTGGACGCCACCCAGCTGCACGTGCGCGAAGTTGCCGACGCCCAGGCCACACGCCCCAGCCTGCTGGTGAGCGTGAGCGACGGTGAACTGTCGCCCGCCGCGCTGGCCACGCGCGTGGTGCTGGCCGACGTGGCGCGCACGCTGGTGCGCCAGGGCCACTGGCCGGGCGCCACCCTTCACGAATCGTGAAGGGGCCTTCGCCGCGGCGCACTCGCGCGCGGTGAGAGGCCCGATAGAGTCGTCGGCTACCCGCCGGGCAGGAGACAAGACATGATCAGTACCACGAACCGCCGCAGCTTCGTGGCGGCCGCTGCCACAACGACCTTGCTGGCCGCCGCCGGCCACGCGGCTGCACAGGCCTACCCCAACAAGACCATCAGGCTGATCGTGGGCTTTGCGCCCGGCGGTGCGGTGGACATCATCGCGCGCGCCGTGGCGCAGCAGATCACCGGCCTGCTGGGCCAGACGGTGGTGGTAGAGAACAAGCCCGGCGCCGGCACCAACATCGCCGTGCGCGCGCTGATCGACAGCCCGGCCGACGGCTACACGCTGATGCTCACCGCCAACAGCATTGCCGCCAACCCGTCGCTGTACCAGCCTTCGCCCTTCGACCCCGCCAAGGACGTGACCCCCATTGCGCTGGTGGGCCGCGTGCCGGTAGTGATTGCGGCCAACGCCGCCAGTGGGCCGGACAGCATCGGCAAGCTGATCAGCGCCAGCAGGGGCAAGCCCAACTCCGTCAGCTACGGCAGCCCGGGCAATGGCAGCACGCCGCATCTGGCGACCGAACTGTTTGCGCGCGCCGCCGGCATCGACCTGCTGCACGTGCCCTACAAGGGCGGCTC
>JANOAM010000159.1:0-1925 GCA_031411215.1 Betaproteobacteria bacterium | reverse complement strand
TCTCGTCGCGCACGATCAGGCGCACCAGCGGGCTCACCACCGGCCAACCTTCGCGCGCGGCCTTGAGAAAGACGAAGTGGTAGACCGTGCCGGACAGCAGCATCAGCAGTCCGGCCAGCATCAACGCGCCCAGCAGGATCTGCCAGCGCTGGAACTGCAGCACACGCGTGCGCGCCAGGCTGCCGTGGGTGATGAGCACTTGCATCGATAGACTCCGTTCATGGCCGCGCCCATTCCCCACCAGGTTCCGCTGTCTCGGGCACTGGACCAGAGCGACTCGCTGAGCAGCCTGCTGCGCCGGCTGCGCGAGTCCGAAGCCCGCTTGGCCACCGTCCTGCCCTGCCTGCCTGACCTGCTGCGAACCGCAGTCAAACCCGGCCCGCTGGACGACGGGAGCTGGACGCTGCTGGTGGCCAATGCTTCCACGGCTGCGAAGCTGCGCCAACTGGTGCCTGCACTGGAATCGTCACTGACTGATGCAGGCTGGCCGCCGCGGGCCCTGCGCGTCAAGATCACCTCAGCGCGCTGAAACGCGCCGCAAGTGGTGCCGACTGTCCGAATCGAACGGACGACCTTCCGCTTACAAGGCGGGTGCTCTACCAACTGAGCTAAGCCGGCGTGGGGCGAGATTGTAGGAGCCGCGGGCAGCGCGCCCAAGGCTTGCGAACTACTTGATGCGCTTGAGCGAGGGCCTGCCCGTGGGCGGCGTCGGGTCTGGCTGCTCACCATCACCCTGCGCTGGCGCCACGGCGGTGGGCACCGCAGTGGGCACGGCGGTTGGAACGACAGCCGGTGCGGCTTCAGCCGGCGACTCGCTGCTGGCCAGGCGCAGCCCGCGTGGCGCGGTGGCGACGGGGGTTTCAGCCGTCTCCTGGGCTGCGGACACGGCGGCGTCGGCGCCCTCGCCCGTCAGTGTCGGCGTGGGGAAAGCCATGCCCTGGCCGTTCTCGCGGGCGTAGATGGCCACGACATGATCCACCGGCACCTGGATGTCGCGCGTGATGCCGCCAAAACGCGCCCTGAACTCGATGAACTCGTTGCCCAGCTTGAGGCCGGACGTGGCCTCGAAGCTCACGTTGAGCACGATCTCGTTGTTCTTGACGTACTCCATAGGCACGCGCACACCGGCACCGACATGCACCGCCAGGTAAGGCGTGAAGCCGTTGTCAGTGCACCAGTCGTGCAGCGCCCGCAGCAGATACGGGCGGGTGGACGTGCCCTGGTTGTCGGCGTTGAGGCCGGTCATGGCGGGTCTGCGCTTACTTGCGCATCACCTTTTCCGAAGGTGTCAGTGCCTCGATGTAGGCCGGGCGCGAGAAGATGCGCTCGGCGTACTTCAAGAGCGGCACGGCGTTCTTGCTGAGGTCGATGCCGTAGTAGTCCAGGCGCCACAGCAGCGGGGCGATGGCCACGTCCAGCATGCTGAAGTCGTCACCCAGCATGTACTTGTTCTTCAGGAAGATGGGCGCCAGCTGGGTCAGGCGGTCGCGGATCTGATCGCGGGCCTTTTCCAGCTGCTTTTCCGTCGCCTTGACGCCACGACCTTCCAGCAGGTTCACGTTGCTGAAGAGTTCCTTTTCGAAGTTGAAGAGGAACAGGCGCACGCGGGCACGCGCCACCGGGTCGCCGGGCATCAGCTGCGGGTGCGGGAAGCGCTCGTCGATGTACTCGTTGATGATGTGCGACTCGTACAGGATGAGGTCTCGCTCCACCAGGATGGGCACCTCGTTGTACGGGTTCATCAGCGCGATGTCTTCGGGCTTGGCGAAGATGTCCACATCGCGGATCTCGAAGTCCATGCCCTTCTCGAAGAGCACGAAGCGGCAGCGGTGCGAATAGGGGCAGGTCGTTCCGGAGTACAGCACCATCATGGCGGGGGCCTTTCGTTATCTCTTCAACATGCCAGCGTGGACCGGCGCCTTTGG
>JANOAM010000158.1:0-6211 GCA_031411215.1 Betaproteobacteria bacterium | reverse complement strand
ATGACGCGCCTTCCAACAGAACGTTTGGCAACTGCTTGTTGGGCGTTCATTCTAACCAAAAGGATCGGCCGGGAAGCCGCGCCAGTGCTTGATTTCCGGTCGTTGCGGCGGACCGACAAGGTGTTTTTATCCACAGGTTATCTACATCCTGGAAACCACCCTGTGGAGTGTCCGTCCAGCGGGTACTTCGGGTGCGCCGAACGGGTAAAGGCCGAATCGGATGGGGTGATTCTAAACGGCTGCACCCGTAATCGCCGGTGAGTTCAATTTGAAGTGAGAGACCACTAACTTTCACGATACCTGGCGGGCCCTTACTGACCCGCTGGTCGGCCCGCCAAATTCCACAATGCAAAAAGACCCGGCCGCAGACTCAACTTGCGGCCGGGTCTTCAAGTCCCACTTGAAGCTGGCCAGAAGCCAGCCCAGGGCTTCACCGGCCCGGGCGGATGACCAGGTAGTTCACCCACTCGCCGCGCCGCACCAGCACGCTCACGGCTTTGGCCTTGTCCAGCTTGCCGGCAGACGCGCCGAACTGCTTGGCGTCAACCACGTCGGCGTTGTCCATAGCCAGGATGATGTCGCCTTCGCGCACACCCGCACGTGCCGCGGCGCCTTCCACCGCATCCACACGCACACCGCCTTTCAGGCGCAGTTCGCGTTTCTGCGCATCGGTGAGGTCCGACACCGTCAGGCCCAGCGCCGTCTTGGCGGTGGCCGGCGGCGTGCTGCCGGGCTCACTGCCGGCGCGGCGCACAGGTCGGTCGGCTTCGAATTCGGCAATGACCACCGTCAGGTCCTTGGTGCTGCCGCGGCGGAAGACCTGCAACGTGGCGCGCGCGCCCGGCTTCAGGCCGCCGATGAAACGCGGCAAGTCGCCGTTCTTTTCCACGGCCCTGCCGTCGACCTTCAGGATGATGTCGCCGGCTTCCACGCCGGCCTTCTCGGCAGGCTGGTCCTTCTCGACACCGGTGACCAGCGCACCGCGGGGTGCGCCCAGGCCGAGCGACTCGGCGACTTCCTTGGTGACGGGACCGATCTGCACGCCAATGCGGCCGCGCACCACACGCCCGCCGCTGCGCAACTGGTCGGCCACGCGCATGGCTTCGTCGATAGGAATGGCGAAGCTGATGCCCATGAAGCCGCCGGAGCGGCTGTAGATCTGCGAGTTGATGCCGACAACTTCGCCGCGCAGGTTGATCAGCGGGCCGCCGCTGTTGCCGGGGTTGATGGCCACGTCGGTCTGGATGAAGGGCAGGTAGTCGCCGGTGTCACGCTGCTTGGCGCTGACGATGCCGGCGGTGACGGTGTTGTCCAGACCAAAGGGCGAGCCGATGGCCATCACCCATTCACCCACTTTCAGTCGGTTCACGTCGCCGATCTTCACGAAGGGCAGGCCCGAGGCGTCCACCTTCACCACGGCCACGTCGGTGCGCTTGTCGGCGCCGACGATGCGCGCCTTCAGTTCGCGCTTGTCGGTGAGCGTGACGATGACCTCATCGGCACCGTCAACCACGTGCGCGTTGGTCATGATGAAACCGTCGGCGCTGAGGATGAAGCCCGAGCCCACACCACGCTGCTGCGGTTCTTCGTCACCACGCGGGTTGCCACCGCGGCGGTCGGGCCGGTTGGGCAGGGGAATGCCGAAGCGGCGGAAGAACTCTTCGATGTTGGGGTCGACCTCACCGCTGCTGGCGCCGCTGCGCTTTTCAGTGGTGCGGATGTTGACAACGGACGGGCTCACGCGCTCCACCAGTTCGGTGAAGTCGGGCAGTTGCAGTTGCTGCGCCTGCGCGGGTGTGGGCAAGGTCACCGTGGCGGGCAAGAGCACCAGGGCCAGGGCCGCGGCACCCAGCCAGCGGCGGCCACCATGGACAGAGGCATGAGTCATCGGATTCGCTTCCTGGGTCAAGGGATGAAAAGGGTCAGTGGGATTCATGGGCGGCGACGTTCCAGCGCTGCCGCGAATTTCTTCAAAGTGGCCAGCGGTACGTCGCCGACTGCCGTGACCCAGTAGTCGTCACGGCGCTGCATGAGGGTGGTGGTGGCACCCTGCTGGGCCTGGATCTCGGCCTTGTGGCGCTGCGCCTTGTAGGGTTCGACGAAGACGGACACATGGGTCAGGCCATCGCTGAACAGGGCCTGCATGACGGGCTCACCGTCGCCCGCCGTTTCCATGCCGCGCACCACGCAGCCGGACAGCTTGAACCCGGGCACGGGCCGGCTCAGGGCCCAGCCCTCGGCTTCCAGCGAGGTGCGCTTCTGCTGCGGCCGCAGCACCTGAAGGCCATCCAGGCGCTTCATCAGCTGCAGCACCAGGTCCGGCTGGGGGCGCACGCCAACGTCGACTTGAGAGAAGGCCGTGGACTCCATCAAGGCACGCACGCCCTGCGTGGGCTCACCGAGCACATCGGCACGCAACATCAGGCCACTGGCCAGGTCTGCCCACAGGCGCTGCGCATAGCGCAAGGCGTCACGCGGCTCCAGGAACAGCACGGCGGCATCGCGTCCGGCCACCCGCGCATTGGCTTCGCGCTTCAGGTCGTACTGCTCCAACGCCTGCGGGTCCAGGGCCTGCGGCGTGGTGGACCAACCAGCCGGCGTTTCGCGCTTCTCAGCCACGGCTGTCTTGCTCTGTGGCCACAGGGTCAGCACGCTGTCGTTGTGGCGCGCGATGCGCTGCTGCCGGCCGTCCAGCGCGTCCATCAGTTCGTAGGTCTGGTCCCCGACCACAAAGTGCCACACGCGCGAGCTGGAGATCTGCCCACCCGCGCTGTAGACCAGGGTGCCCTGGAAGTTGCCACTGCGTGCCGCAGCCTGGACGCGCTGCAGCCAGTGGCGTGCGTCCGAGGCATTCAACGGCCCGGTGGTGACACTGTCACTGCCTTGTTGTGCTTGTGCGCCAGCCCAGGACGGCAGCAGGCACGCGGCGACGGCCACCAGCTGGAGCCAGCGAGAAACTGCGGGCCGCATCGTCACCGCACCGGTTCCACCGACACGACGTTGTCCACACGCCGCAGCACGCTGCCCGGCACGGCCATGCCACCACGGGCTGCCTGGTGCACACGCAGCAACTCGTCCACACGGGCGTCGCGCAACAGTGTTCCCGTGCCTTGTGCCACAGCCACTGGCGAGCGGCGCGCGGTCGAGACGTTGATGACACCAGCAGGGCTGGACGCACCGGCCAGCGTATCCGACGCAGCACCGCCAAAAGGCCCTGAAGTTCGCGACACGACCAGCACGCCCGCCACCACGACAAAACCCGCCGCCACGGCTGCGGGCACCGCCCAGCGCGAAGCCATGCGGCGCGGCCCGGTCACGGGCGCCGGCGTCGGCGCCAGGACCACCGGCTCTGCCGCCAGGCGTTCGCGTATGCCCTTCAGGAAGTCCGCGTCTCGCGCCGCCGGGTGCGCCAGTTCGCGCGAGCGCAGCACGTCACCGATCAGGTGGTAGCTGTGCCAAGTGGCACGCGTCTGGGCGTCGTCGCGCCAGCCGCGCGTCACGCGGTCCAGCGCGGCAGCGTCGCCGTCGGCGGCTGCGGACAGCCAGCTGCGGTCACCTTCGGAACCTTGGGAAGAGGTCGGGTCGCGTTGCGGAGTCATGGTGCGGTGCTTTGCGGTCGAAGTGGGGATCGGAACGGGCTCATCGACGTCACCAACATGTCACCAGCGCGCACCATCGCGCGTGTCCAGCAACGGGCGCAGGCGGGTGGCGATGGCTTCACGGGCGCGGAAGATGCGGGAGCGCACGGTTCCGATGGGGCAATTCATGGCGTCGGCGATTTCCTCGTAGCTCAGGCCTTCGATCTCGCGCAGCGTGATCGCCTGGCGCAGGTCTTCTGATAGCGCTTCGACTGCAGAGTTCACTGCGGTCGCGATCTCTTTACTCGCCAGCAGGGCTTCGGGTGTTTCGCCATCGGTTAGTTCACTCTCGGCGCGTGAAGATTCCTCACCATCCTCGTCCTGCGAGCGCAGCGCGGACTCGGTGATGATGGGGTCGCGCTTCATGTCCAGCAACGCCTTCTTGGCGGTGTTGACCGCAATCCGGTACAGCCATGTGTAGAAGGCGCTGTCGCCGCGGAAATTCGGCAAGGCGCGGTAGGCGCGGATGAAGGTTTCCTGGGCGATGTCCTGCACCAGGTCCACGTCGCGGACCATGCGGCCGATGAGCCGTTCGATGCGGCGCTGGTACTTGACCACCAGCATCTCGAAGGCCCGCACATCGCCAAGCTTGACGCGCTCGACAAGCAGGGCGTCGGCATCCGGGTCGGACATTCAGTCGGGCGCCACCGCGCGCGCTGGCGGGGTGGCTGCTGGGGGAGATTCAGGAGCGCGGGAATATAGCGCAGCACGCAGACCATGCCAGCGAGTGCCGGCTTGCGCGGCGGCGGCTGGCAGCCAGCGCGTGGTTGCCGGGCTGTCGGCGGCCTGCAGACGCAGCAGCACCCAGCGGTCCAGATCCAGCGCCACCGTCAGCCGCACTGCGGTGCCGCCCAACAGCCAGTGCTGGCCGTCCCAGGTCAAGGTCGTTGGTGGTTCGCGGGTCAGTCTCCAGGCGCCAAGACCGGCGGGCAGCGCGGCCAGCAGACCCAGGGATGCGGCATGCCCGTCGCGGGCCAGCAGCCAGGCGCACAGCGCGCCCACCGCCGCAGCCCAGATCAAAGCCTGGGCCAGCTGCCAAGCGGGCGAGCCGCCCAGTTCCACCGCTACTGCCGGGGCCGCACGCATGGGGCCCTGGGCTTGTGCGTGTCAGGCGCGGCGGAAGACCAGCGTGCCGTTGGTGCCGCCGAAGCCGAAGTTGTTCTTCACCGCCACGTCGATCTTCATGGGTCGCGCTTCGTTGGCGCAGTAATCCAGGTCGCACTCCGGGTCCTGGTTGAAGATGTTGATGGTCGGCGGCGACACTTGGTTGTGCACGGCCAGTACGGTGAACACCGATTCGATGCCACCTGCACCACCGAGCAGGTGGCCGGTCATGGACTTGGTGGAATTGACGACCAGCTTCTTCGCGTGGTCGCCATAGGCCAGCTTGATGGCGTTGGTCTCGTTCAGGTCACCCAGCGGCGTGCTGGTGCCATGGGCGTTGAGGTATTGCACCTGCGCCGCATTGACGCCAGCGTTGCGCAGCGCGGCCTTCATGCTGCGCTTGGGGCCATCGACATTCGGCGCGGTCATGTGGAAGGCGTCGGCGCCCATGCCAAAACCGGCCAGTTCCGCGTAGATCTTGGCGCCGCGCCTCTTGGCGTGTTCGTACTCTTCCAGCACCAGCACACCGGCACCTTCGCCCAGCACGAAGCCGTCGCGGTCCTTGTCCCAGGGGCGGGACGCGGTCTTGGGGTCTTCGTTGCGGGTGGACAGTGCACGCGCAGCCGCAAAGCCGCCCACGCCCAGCGGTGACACCGTGCTCTCGGCGCCACCCGCCACCATGACGTCGGCGTCACCGTACTCGATCATCCGCCCAGCTTCGCCGATGCAATGCAGCCCCGTCGTGCAGGCCGTGACGATGGCCATGTTCGGGCCCGTGAAGCCGTACTTGATGGAGACATGGCCGGAGATCATGTTGATGATCGACGCCGGCACGAAGAAGGGCGAGATGCGCCGCGGGCCTCGCGCCTTGTACTCGTCTTCCGTCGCTTCGATCATCGGCAGGCCGCCGATGCCCGAACCCACCATCACGCCGATGCGCTCGGCGGTTTCTTCGGTCAGCGCGTCGCCATGCGCAAGCCCGGCATCCTGCACCGCCTGGATGGCAGCCGCCATGCCGAAGTGGATGAAGGTGTCCATGTGGCGGGCTTCCTTGCCGGGCATGTACTGCTCGACATTGAAACCCTTGACCTCACCGGCGAACTTGCACGCAAACGCCGACGCGTCGAACTTGGTGATGAGGTCGATGCCCGAGCACCCAGCCAGTATGTTGGCCCAGCCCTCAGCCACCGTGTTGCCCACGGGGCTGACGAGCCCGAGGCCCGTGACGACAACGCGACGGCGGCCCGACATGAGGTGATCAGGCCTTGCTGTGCTTCAGCGCGTAGTCGATCGCCAGTTGCACCGTGGTGATCTTCTCGGCTTCTTCATCGGGGATCTCGATGCTGAACTCGTCTTCGAGTGCCATCACCAATTCAACCGTGTCCAGCGAGTCAGCACCGAGGTCAGCCACGAAAGCCTTTTCAGTGGTGACGTCGGATTCGGGCACGCCGAGTTGCTCGGCAATGATC
>JANOAM010000157.1:0-6955 GCA_031411215.1 Betaproteobacteria bacterium | reverse complement strand
TAGCTGCCACGCGGGTCGTAGCGGATCTCCACCGTGTCGCCCGCGGCCAGCGTGAGGCCTGGCGTGTAGACCGTCTGCAAAGCCGAAGTGGTGGTGTTGGCGTAGGTCACCGTGAACTGGCCCAGGTCGTGCGCCGTGCCGCCCGTGAAGACCCGCACAAAGACGTCCATGCCGTTGCCGTTGTGGCCGTTCGCGACCATCTCGCTGGTGAGCAGAATTTCGTCCAGCTGCAAAGCCTCGTCGGCATGGAAGACCACGGCCGTGGCTTGCGGGGAGCCGGTGTGCACGAAGGTGCCATTGAAGCTGGCCAGGGTGTTGGCCGCCACGGCGCCGCCGCAAAAGCCCGACGTGCAGCCGGACTCGCCGACGTTGACCAGCGCGCCAATCTGCTGCGGGCTGACCGCCCCGCGGTAGCTGCTGCCGTTGGTGCTGAACAAGCTGCCGGACTGGCTGCCGTTGTGGAAGGTCCATTGGTTGCTGGCCTGCTGCGCCGCGTAGACCCCGTTCAGGTCGTCCAGCCAACCGCGCAGGCCGTGCACGGTGGAGGCCTGGGCGGCCGAGGCGGCCAGCAGGGTGAGCGCCACCACGGCGCGGCGCAAGGGGGATGGAAGGCGGTGTGTCATGAGGAACTCCTGAGCAGGTGGGGATGGCGGGCCGAGGCCTTGGCCTCCTGCACAAGCGCGGGCAATCCGGCTGCCGACGCTCATGCCGGTGCGGCCGCCCCCGTGGATCGGGGGTGGCCGCCGGCCTCTCAACCGCGCAGCTGCGCCAGCAGCGCCTGGTGGTCCGCCGCCAGCGGGCTCAGCGCCTGGGCCGTGGCCAAGGCGGCCAGGGCCTTGGTGCGGTGGCGGTCACGCTCGCCGGGTTCGCATTGCATCAGCAAGGCGTGGGCCTCGGCGCGGGTCAGCCAGGCGTCGCGGTGCACGGCACGCGCGGCCCGGTGGCCGGCTGCTGGCTGCTCGGCAAGCGGGTCGACGGACATTTCGCCGAGCGGCGCCAGCTGGTCCACCACGCCCTGGGCACGCACGCACGCTTCAGCCAGCAGACCCAAGGCCAGCTGGGCCTGGGCACTGAACAGTTCGAAAGCAGCCGCACGGCGCTGCGCGTCCGGCACAGCGCCCTGGCCACGCCAGTAGACCAGCGCCTGCTCCAGGCGCGGCAACGCGTCGGCCGCACGGCCGTTGCCTTGCAGCGCACGGCCCAGCTGCCCGGCCAGCAGCGCCTGCACCGAGTGGTGCGCCCACTTGCTCTGCGGCCCTTCGTCCTGCACCAGGGCCTGTGCGGTGTCCCAGGCCTGCTGGGCCGCGGCCAGTGCACCGGCCATGTCGCCCAGGCGCAGCAGGGCCAGCGCCAGGGTGTTGGATTCGGTCATCAGGCCGTCACGCCAGGCGACGTTGCGTGGGTCGGCCTGGACGTTCTGGCGCATCAGCGCCACCGCGGCCAAAGCTTCCTGGCGCATGGCGGGCAGGTCGTCCTGGCGCAGGTGCACCAGCGCACGGCCGCCGTGAATGACGGCAATCTGGTGCACCAGGTAGGCCTCGGTGGACACGTCGCCCGGCGCGGCCTTGCGGTCCAGCTCGGCCAGGTCGGTTTTGCGTGCCAGCAGCTCCCGCAAGGCCTGTTCGGCACGGCGGTACTCGCGCAGTGCGTCGTCGGGGCGGCCCAGGCTGGGCAGGTTGGCGTGGTCGTGCACCTGGGCGAGGCTCAGGTGCACGTTGCCCAGGCCGGAGGCCAGGTACAGGTGGCCTTCGGCGCCCTGCGGGTGGCGCAGCGATTCGGCGCCCAGGTCGGCGGCGCGCTGCAGCGCGTCCACGGCGTCGTCCAGCCGGCCGTCCTGGCGCGCCAGCTGCGCCTTCACCACCAGCACCCGCATCGTCCAGCTGGCCAGGCGCCAGTCGGCGGCGCGCTGCGGCCAGGCCTTGTCGGACAGCACCAGCGCGCGCGCCACAGTGGCCCTGGCGGCCGTGGCCGCGGCGGGCCTGGCGGTGGTGATGTTGCCCTGGATCTCCGCCAGCCGGCCCAACGCGCAGACCATGGTGACGATGAGGTCCAGGTCGTCCGGCGCCCCCTGCAGCGCCGGTTCCAGCAGCGTGACGCTGTCGCGCAGCATGGCCTCCTGCGCCTGCGCGCCGCCGGGCAGCAGGGTCACGGTGTCGCCGTAACGGAAGACCAGGTCGGTGGTGATGCGCTTGACACGTTCCAGCTGCTGGCGTGCGTCGTCACGGGCCCGCTGGGCGGCGTTGCGCGACAGCTGCGCCTGGCGCGCTTGAACCAGCGCCAGCACCAGGCCGGCGGCCAGCAGCAGCACGCCGGACGCCGCCGCCAGCCGGCCCTGCAGCACGGTGGCGGCCAGTGCGGTGGCCAGGCCTGCCGCACCCACGCCCGCCGTCATCACGGCCCAGCGGTTGCGCTGCACGAACTTGGCGCTGAGATAGGCCAGGCTTGCCGGCCGCGCGCTGACGGGGCGGCCGTCCAGAAACGCCTGCACGTCGGCGGCCATGGCGTCGACGCTGGCGTAGCGGCGTTCGGGCAGCTTCTCCAGCGCCTTGAGCAGGATGTTGTCCAGGTCGCCTTCCAGCCGCTTGCGCGTGGCCAGCCACTGCGGGTCCTGCGTCTCCTGCGGGCTGAGGCGGCTGGGGCGTGTGGGCTGTTCTTCCAGCACGCTCTTGGCCGCCGCGGTGGGCGTGGTGGCGTGGCGGCCGGTGGGACGCGCGCCGGTGAGCATCTGGTAGAGCAGCACGCCCAGGCTGTAGATGTCGGTGGCGGTGCTGACCGGGTCGCCGCGCACCTGCTCGGGGCTGGCGTAGTTGGGTGTGAAGGGGCGCACGCCGCCGATCGTCGTGTGGCCATCGTTGCCTTCTAACGGGTCGAGCGCCTTGGCAATGCCGAAGTCCAGCAGCTTGACCTGGCCTTCACCGTCCACCAGCACGTTGCCGGGCTTCAGGTCGCGGTGCACCAGCAGGTTGCGGTGGGCGTGGGCCACGGCGGCGGCCAGTTGCTGGAACAGCTGCAGGCGCTGTTCCAGCGGCCGGCCCAGGGCCGCTTCGTGGATCGGTTTGCCGTCCACGTACTCCATGACGAAGAAGGGCAGGCCTTCGGCGCTGGCGCCCGCGTCCAGCAGGCGCGCGATGTGCGGGTGGCTCAGCCGCGCCAGCGCGTTGCGCTCCTGCGCAAAGCGCTGCAGCACGGCCGCGCTGTCCATGCCGCGCTTGAGCAGCTTCACGGCCGCGCGGCCTTCGTAGCTGCCGTCGGCGCGGCGCGCTTCAAAGACCTCGCCCATGCCGCCAGACCCCAGCGGGCGCACCACCGCCCAGGCGCCCAGGCGCTCGCCGGGCAGGGCCGGTGCTGCACGCAGGGTTTCGTCCCCCGGCGCCTCAGCAGGCGCGGACAGGAACTCGTCGCCTTCGGTGGCCTCGTCATGGTGGGCCAGCAGCGCACGCACTTCGGCCACCAGCGCGGCATCCAGCCCGGGGCTGGTGAGCAAGGCATCGCGGGCGGCAGGGTCCAGCAGCAGAGCGCGATCAAACAGCTCGCGCACGGCCTGCCAGGGCGGCGGGGTCATGGTGGGGGCATGGGCGTCAAGGGCACTACCGCAAGACGCAGCAAAGCGGCGCGCCACGGCTCATGCCGCGGCGCCCAGCCGTTTGGAAAGCCCGGTCAGAACGCCCGCCCGGCCCTCAGGTAGCCGCGTGTGCCCTTGGGTTCGTCCAGCCCCTGGGCCACGCCCAGGCGCAGCTGCAGGCCCAGGGCGTAAAGCAGGCGCACTTCGGCCAGCAGTTCAAAGCCCACGCTGCGCCGCCACTTGTCCGGGCTGCCGCCGGTGTTCCAGGCGCCGCCCACGTCGAAGAAGGCCGCCGCCGACAGGCGGTTGATGCCCACGGCCGGCACCATGAAGTGGCGGTCGATGTCGGCCAGCGGCGTGCGCCATTCGATGCTGGCCACACGCGCGTTGCGGCCGCGCAGTTCGGGCTCGTCACCCCGGTAGCCACGCAGCGACAGGTTGCGCACGTTCAGCGTCGGGCCCAGTTGCAGCAGTTCGTCGGTGGCGCCGCCCAGCTGGAAGGGCTCGGTGCGGCCCTTGGCGCGGGCTTCGGTGAAGCGTGCGGCCAGCACGGTGCGGCCGATGGGCAGGTAGCCGGCCAGGTCGCCGCGCGCCACGGTGCCGTCGTAGCGCAGCGGGTCGCCCCCGGCCAGGGGCTTGTAACTCTCGACCAGGGCCGTGGCCTTGAAGCCGCGATTGGGGCCTTCGGCGTACCAGTCGCTGGCGCTGAAGTCCAGGTCCAGCAGGGCGGCCACCAGGCGTTCGTCGCGGCGGCGTGTGGTGCTGTCGGTGACCACATTGACGCGGTCACTCCATTCGCCCGCCGCACCCACGCCCAGCACGATGCCGCGTTCCAGCCGCGAGAAGGGGAACAGGCTCAGCCACTGCGCCTTGGTCGTGCGGTCATAGACCGTGGTGGTCTCGTCGCCGTTGCCGCCCGTCCAGGCCTGCGCCGCCAGCTGGCGCTGGATGGCCACGCCGTGGCTGCCGGCGAACTGGTATTCGAAGGCGCCGATCAGCTCCTTCTGCGACGTTTCCCACTGCGCCAGCGCGGCGTAGCGGTGCCAGCCCAGCGCGTCCGCGCCGGTGGTGCTGGCACCGTAGGCCGTCAAGCCCCGGTCGCTGGTGATGGCGGGCAGCCAGGACCGTGGGCGCAGCGCTCGCAGGGCGGAGTAGCCGCGACCCTCGCCGAGGTCCGCCAGTCCAGGGCCGGCGGGTGCGGCAGGTGCGGCAGGTGCAGCGGGCTGGGCGGCAGGCTCGGTCACCGCCGCTGCCGTCTGCAACACCACGGGCTGGGCCAGCCGCTGCAGGACCACACCTTGCGGGTCCAGCGTGACGCTGACCAGCGAGCCGTCCGCCGCCGTGCCGGCATGCGCGACCACCGCCGTGTGGCTGTGTGTCAGGCGTTGCAGTTCCGTGCCCTGCAGGCGCCAGACGTTGGCCGCGCCGCCGGTGGTGGCGATCAGTTCCAGCCCCGCAGCACCCTGGCGCAGGCCCTGGATGGGCCGGTCCTGGCGCACCAGCAGGCGCGGCGTGGCGCCGGGTTGAGCAGTGTCGACTTCCACCACGCGCCAGTCCGCGCCCAGGTGGGTGAGCAGGCGAACACTCTTGCCGTCAGGCGCGCCCGCCATGTCCAGCAGTTCCGTGCCGTCCGTGGGTTCCCACAGCACGCGCGGTTGCTCAGTACCTGCCGCCAGCTGGACCAGGCGCGTGCGGCCGGCCTGCAGCTGCAATGCAAAGACCTGACCGCCCAGTTGTGTGGCGCGGCGCAGGTGGCCGCAGCTGGTGAGCTGCTTCAGGCGGCTGCCTTCCAGCCGGTAGACGTCGTAGCCGTAGTACAGCGTGTTGCAGATGTCGGGCTGGGCGACCAGCACGGTGCCGTCGGCCGCCACGTCCAGCCGGGCGCCGCGCTTGACGCGAGCCACGCGTTCGCGCGCGCCGCTGGCGCTGATGCGCAGCAGCTGCGTGCCGTGCAGACCGTCCTGCACCACGGCCAGCCAACCGCCACCGGCCGCGGCGGGCAGCGCGGCCACGCTCTCCAGGTCAAACAGCGGCCCGGCCAGCGCCGTGCCCACCGCTTCGGGCTGGGCCAGGATGGCCTGCGCGCGGGCGTCCACCTGCTGCGTCAGGTCGGCGATGAACTCGTCCCACAGTGTGTCCATCATCTTGCCCGTGGCGCCCCAGGGAGCGCTGTGCAGTCGCGGTGCGAAGCCGATGTTGCCGCTCATCTGTTCCACCAGCATGGCGGGTTTGTCGGCGCCATAGGTGCGGGCCAGGAATTCGTAGAAGTAGGCGCCGTAGAGGTACTGCTTGTTCAGCGGCAGCGTGCGGCCGTCGGCATTGAGTTCACGCAGGCTGATGAAGCCCTTCTTGCGTTCGGCGCGCAGCCAGGCTTCAAACAGCGGCGCCTTCAGGCGGCCCTGGCCGGCTTCGGGCTTGCTTTCCTGGTACACGGCCAGGCCTTCCAGCATCCAGCCCGGCTGGAAGATGTTGGGGATGAACCAGGGCACGTTGCCGAAGATCATCTGCAGCACACGCGGCACACCGCGCACCTTGTCCAGGTGCACGGCATGGGTGAACTCGTGCACCAGCAGCAGGTCCAGCCAGCTGCTGTTGTCCAGCAGTTCACCTTCGTCCGGCGGCGCCAGGAAGACGCCGATCATGTTGAAGGGCAGCGGCGTGGTGAAGCCGTTGGCCATGTCGAATTCGTTGTAGACGACGATCTCGGTGCGTCCGCGCACCTGCCAGTTCAGCGCCTGCGTCACCTGCGGCCAGATGCGTTCTGCCGCACGCGCCACGGCTTCGGCCTGCACACGCTGGGTGCTGCGGTAGTGCACACGGAAGTGCTCACTGTCGGCGCTGGACCAGTCCACACGCGGGTCGGCCAGGGGCTGGGCCGTGGCGGGCCCATGGGTCAAGGCAAGGCCCAGACCCAGGAACAGGGCGGCGGCCAGCGCCCAGGCGCGGCGGCCCATGCGCAAGGACAAGGGCAGGCGCGTGGACAAGGACAGGAACAAGGGCATGGAGCTTCCTTCTGGGGGGACAGTCCGGCCTATTTCACCACCGCCTTCGGGGCAGGGCGCCGACGGATGTGTCATCTTGCGCAACGGCAGCAGGCCCGCGCCGTGGACAATCGAGTCCTCATGGAACCCCCAAGCTCACTGCGTTCGCAGCCCCCCAAGGGGGCTCTCAGTGCCTTCGGGGCGGCCGAGCGGCACTGACATGTCCGCCATCGACCCCTCCGACGTCACGCAATGGCTGCAACAGCTGGGAGATGCCAACCCCAAGGCGTCGTCGCAGCTGTTTGAAGTGCTCTACGGCGACCTGCGGCGCATGGCGCGCAACCACCTGCGCAAGGAAAACCCAGGCCACACGCTCAGCGCCACCAGCCTGGCGCACGAGGCCTGGTTCCGC
>JANOAM010000156.1:0-2827 GCA_031411215.1 Betaproteobacteria bacterium | reverse complement strand
GCCAAGGCCCGCGGCCATGCCTTCGTGGCCTACGCGGCGGACATTGCCGACATGGCGGACTGCGACCGCTTTGTGCAGTTGCTCATCGCCAACCATGGCGGTGTCGACTTCCTCATCAACAACGCCGGCCGCAGCATCCGCCGCGCCATCGAAAGCAGCTACGACCGCTTCCACGACTACGAACGCACGATGCAGCTGAACTACTTCGGCTGCCTGCGTGTGACCATGGGCCTGCTGCCCGGCATGGTGGCCAAGAAGAAGGGTCACGTTGTCAACATCAGCAGCATCGGCGTGCTGACCAACGCACCGCGCTTCAGTGCCTACGTGGCCAGCAAGGCCGCGCTGGACGCGTGGACACGCTGCGCGT
Organism: Betaproteobacteria bacterium; assembly: GCA_031411215.1. GTDB lineage: Bacteria > Pseudomonadota > Gammaproteobacteria > Burkholderiales > Burkholderiaceae_C > Rubrivivax. The sequence continues at coordinate 2,460 of JANOAM010000156.1, read as the reverse complement.
CGTCGGAATTCGCGGACCAGGGCGTGAGCTTCACCACCATCAACATGCCGCTGGTGCGCACGCCCATGATCGCGCCCACCCAGCTCTACAACAACGTGCCGACGCTGAGCCCGGAAGAAGCGGCAGACCTGATCGCCCAGGCCTGCATCCACAAGCCCGTGCGCATCGCCACGCGACTGGGCATTGCCGGGCAGCTGCTGCACGCGCTGATGCCGCGCGTGGCGCAGATCGGCATGAACACCACGTTCCGCATGTTCCCGGACTCGTCAGCCGCTCAAGCCGGAAAGGGCGGCGACAAAGCCGCCAAGCCGCAGCTCAGCGCCGAGGCCATGGCCCTGCAGCAGCTGATGCGCGGCATCCACTTCTAGCCCGCCGGCCGCGCTGGCGGCGCAACGGCTGTCAATGGGAAAACCCTGTCTTCGGCGAGTAGGTGTATCGATATAGTGCATCGATACAGTAAATCGATTTACTGACCCGGAGACAAACCATGACCCGACTTTCCCGCCGCCAGTTCGTGCAGGCCACCGGTGCCGCGTTGCTGGCCACACCGGCCTTCGTGCCCTCGCTTGCACGCGCCCAGGCGCGCGTGACGCTGCGCTTTTCCTCGTCCATGGTGGCAGACCAGAATGCCGCTCACTTTGTCTGGTATGAACACCTGCAGGAAGGCCTGAAGGCGGGTGTTGGCGACGCGATCAAGATCGACTACTTCCCCAACAACCAGCTGGGCAAGGAAAGCGACGTGGTCCAGCAGGTCAAGGTGGGCTCGGTGGACATGATGGTCTCCGGCTCGTCCATCTTCGCCACCATCTGCCCCGAGCTGGGCATGCTGGACCTGGGTTACCTGTTCGACCACTACGGTCATGTCGCCAAGGTGCTGGACGGGCCCGCCGGCACGGGGCTCAACGACATGCTGCAGAAGGCTTCGGGCTGCAGCATCCTGACCTGGGCTTCGCACTTCAGCGCACGCAGCGTCTACACCAAGGCGCCGGTGCGGTCCCTGGCCGACATCAAAGGCGTCAAGCTGCGTGTGTTGCCCACGCCGGCCTTCATCGAGACCTTCAAGGCCATGGGCGCGATCCCCACACCCATTCCCTTTGGCGAGCTGTACATGGCGGCGCAGACCGGCGTGGTCGACGGCTTCGAACATGACGCCGCCACCGTGCTGGCCAGCAAGCTGGACGAAGTGGTCAAGAGCTGCTGGCTCACTGAACACCTGTTCAGTCCCATGGTGGTCGTCATCGGCAAGCGCGGCCAGGACAAGATCCCTGCCGACCTGCGCCCGGCCTTCAACAAGGCCGTGGCCGCGGCCACGCAGCAGCAGCGTGCCATTGCTGGCGACAAGGGCGCGGGCGCGGTCGAAGAACTCAAGCGCAAGGGCCTGGCCTTCCACGCGATGTCGGCGGCCGACCGTGGCACCGTGCGCAAGGCCATGGAAGCGGGGCTGTGGGCGTCCTTTGCCAAGCAGTACCCACCCACCGCGCCCTTGTTCGCGGCGATTGCACAAACGCGCGCCTGACATGCAGCGCTGGGGCCACTGGCTGGCGCAGGCGGTGGACGCCCTGCTGGCCGCCCTGCTGCTGGCCATGGTGTTGATGGTGCTGGGCAACGTGGTGCTGCGCTACGCCTTCAATTCCGGCATCGCGGTGTCGGAAGAACTGTCGCGCTTCTGTTTCGTCTGGCTGACCTTCATCGGCGGTGTCGTGGCCATGCGCGAAGGCGCGCACCTGGGCATGGACAACGTCGTCAACCGCTTGCCACGGCGCGGCAAGCTGGCCTGCCTGGCCACCAGCCAGCTGCTGATCCTGCTGTGTTGCGCGGTGCTGTTCTGGGGCACCTGGCGCCAGCACGAAATCAACGCCAGCACCGCAGCGCCGGTCACCGGCATGTCCATGATCTGGATCTTCGGCCTGGGCTATGTGGTGGGCGCCGGCATCGGTGCACTCGCCTTGCTTGAGCTGTGGCGCATCGTGCGTGGTGGGCTGTCCGACGCAGAACTGGTGCAGGTGCGCGAAAGTGAAGAAGCACCGCGGCCCAGTGCCGAAGCAGGGGCACGGCCATGACCGTGGCGGTGTTCACCTTCTCGCTGCTGGGCGCCATGGCGCTGGGCATGCCCATTGCCTTTGCGCTGCTGGTCTGCGGGCTGGCGCTGATGGTGGTGCAGGGCCAGTTCGACGCCACCATCGTGTCGCAGAAATTCCTGGAAGGCGCCGACAGCTTCCCGCTGCTGGCGATCCCGTTTTTCATGTTGGCCGGTGAGCTGATGAACGCCGGTGGCATTTCCAAGCGCATCGTGCATTTCGCGCTGGCCTGGGTGGGCCATGTGCGCGGCGGCCTGGGCATCGTGGCGGTGTTTGCGTCGGTGATGATGGCCGCCATTTCCGGCAGCGCAGCGGCTGACGCGGCAGCCATCGGCACGCTGCTGATTCCGATGATGCGGCAGGCCGGCTACAACGTGCCGCG
>JANOAM010000155.1:0-8868 GCA_031411215.1 Betaproteobacteria bacterium | reverse complement strand
GTAGTCGTCGATGTAGGTGTCCAGCCCGTCCATCACGTTGAAGTGCGGGTCCGTGAACAGCTTCTTCAGCGCCGCGTTCTTGACCTCGGATGTGACGTCGCGCGCCACAAAGGCCGAGTAGTCGGATTCGCGTGTCAGCAGGGCCACGTCGTCCAGCGTCAAGGCCGGCGGTGGTGTGGGGCCGGCTTCGGGCGGGGACTCAGCCTGCGCCGGCTCGGGCAACGCCAGCGGTGGCGGCGGCGGCGCCTCAGGTAGTGGGTCCGCCGGCAGTGGCAGGCCTTCACGCACCGCGGCCTTGCGGCGGGACCAGCGGTTGAGGAACCCGGTGTCGTCGGCCATGGTGCTCAGCGCTGATCCGGCGCCTTGAACGACGCGGGCCGGCGGCGTTGTTTGGGCTCGGGCTTGTGGTGTTCGTCGGCAAAGGCCTGCAACCAGGCGCACAGTTCGGCTGGCAGCGGCAGGTTGTCCACACGTTCCTGCGCGTCCAGCAGCCGGCCGGCCTCGTGGTAGGACAGCGTGACCCGTTCGGGCCAGGCGCGCGAGGGGTCTTCTTCGCTGATGCGCCACATCACGAACCACACCGGCGCGCCGGAACTGAGGTTCAAGTAGTAACCCTCGGCCTCGTCGCGGTGCAGCGTCACGGGCAGGCCCGGGTGCAGGTCCAGCCGCAGCTGGCCGTCGTCGCGCAGCATGCGTGGGCCGCTGCCGAACTGGCCTTCGTCCTGCACCACGTCCGCCACGCGAAAGCGCCAGTCTTCCCACGCATTGGGCTGGGCCATGCGTTCCATTTGCACGGCAACGTGAAGGGTGGGTGGCGATTGCATAGGTGGGCTGGAAGGGCGGCGGATTCTAGGCGTCTGACCTGCCTGGAAGGGGCCGTGGTCATGCCGTCCGCAGGGCTTCAAGGGTAAGTTGGCGGTGCGCGCGCGACAGGCTGCCGGCAGCCGCGACAACTTGTCGCAAGGCGCGAGGGTGGGCCCGTATTGAAGCGCCCGGCCGCCTGCGCCCTAATCCAATGAGCTTATGCGGCCGGGTTCAACCCTGTGGGCCCCGCTTGGCCGCGACACGAAGGAGACGCCATGACCAGCAAGACCGCAGCGGTGCCGCAACCAGGGCCACAACAGGCGCCCCAGTTGAGCCCCGATTCCAGCCCTCTGAAGCGCCGCACGCTGTTTGCCGGTGCCGGCGCGGTGGGCGCCCTGGCCGCAACCGCGGCCGTGTTGCCGCTGGCACAGCCAGCGGCCACGGCGGTGGCCCAGGCCAAGACGGTGGACCCGGCTGGCGGCTACCAGTTGACCGAGCACGTCGAACGCTACTACCAGACCGCCCGGGTCTAAGTCCCAGGCCCTGATCCCTGACCGAGGACGCACCATGCTCCTGACCCGCAAACAAAGCTCCACCTCCAGCACGTCCAGCACACCGGGCGCTTCCCGCCTGGTGGCCAACCTGGCCCGCAGCATGACGCGCGCCGTGCCCACCATGGACCGCCGCGCTTTCCTGCGCCGCAGCGGCCTGGGTGTCGGTGCCGGCATTGCCGCGTCGCAGCTGACCCTGGTCAAGAAAGCCCAGGCGGCCGACCCGGCGCCGGCGGCCGGTGGCGCCAACAAGGTGGAGGTGAAGCGCACCATCTGCGGCCACTGTTCCGTGGGTTGCGCGGTGGACGCGGTGGTCGAAAACGGCGTCTGGGTGCGGCAAGAACCTGTGTTCGACAGCCCCATCAACCTGGGCGCGCATTGCGCCAAGGGTGCGGCCTTGCGGGAACACGGCCACGGCGAGTTCCGCCTGAAGTACCCGATGAAGCTGGTGAACGGCAAGTACGAGCGCATCAGCTGGGACACAGCGCTTACCGAAATCAGCGCCAAGATGCTGGATCTGCGCAAGCAGAGCGGCCCGGACAGCCTGTTCTTCGTCGGCAGCAGCAAGCACAACAACGAGCAGGCCTACCTGATGCGCAAGTGGGTGTCCTTCTGGGGCACCAACAACACCGACCACCAGGCACGCATCTGCCACAGCACCACGGTCGCGGGTGTAGCCAACACATGGGGCTACGGCGCCATGACCAACAGCTACAACGACATGCAGAACAGCAAGGCTGCGATGTACATCGGCAGCAATGCGGCTGAAGCGCACCCGGTGAGCATGCTGCACATGCTGCATGCCAAGGAACGTGGCTGCAAGATGATCGTGGTCGACCCGCGCTTCACGCGCACGGCGGCCAAGGCGGATGAATTCGTGCGGCTGCGTTCGGGCGCCGACATCCCCTTCCTGTTCGGCGTGATGTTCCACATCTTCAAGAACGGCTGGGAAGACAAGCAGTACATCGAGGACCGGGTCTACGGCATGGACAAGGTCCGTGAAGAGATCCTCGCCAACTGGGCGCCGGACAAGGTGCTGGAAGCCTGCGGCGTGGACGAGGCCACCACCTACAAGGTGGCCAAGATCATGTCGGAAAACCGCCCCAGCACCATCGTCTGGTGCATGGGCCAGACGCAGCACACCACCGGCAACGCCGTGGTGCGCGCCAGCTGCCTGCTGCAACTGGCCTTGGGCAATGTGGGCAAGAGCGGCGGCGGCACCAACATCTTCCGCGGCCACGACAACGTGCAGGGCGCGACGGACGTGGGCCCCAACCCCGACAGCCTGCCCGGCTACTACGGCCTGGCCGACGGCTCCTGGAAGCACTTCGCCACCGCCTGGGGCGTGGACTACGAGTGGATCAAGAAGCAGTACGCACCCGGCATGATGACCAAGAGCGGCATGACCGTGTCGCGCTGGGTCGACGGTGTGCTGGAGAAGAACGAGCTGATCGACCAGGACAGCAACCTGCGCGGCCTGTTCTTCTGGGGCCACGCGCCCAACAGCCAGACCCGCGGCCTGGAAATGAAGCGGGCCATGGACAAGCTGGACCTGCTGGTGGTGGTGGACCCGTTCCCCAGCGCCACCGCTGCCATGGCCGCGATGCCCGGCAAGGCCGAGGACCAGAACCCCAACCGCGCCGTGTACCTGCTGCCGGCGGCCACGCAGTTCGAAACCAGCGGGTCCTGCACCGCGTCCAACCGCAGCCTGCAGTGGCGCGAGAAGGTCATAGACCCGCTGTGGGAAAGCCGCAGCGACCACATGATCATGTACCAGCTGGCCGACAAGCTGGGCTTTGGCAAGGAGCTGGTCAAGAACTACAAGATGCAGAAGGTCAAGGGCCTGGAAGAGCCGGTGCCGGAAGACATCCTGCGCGAGATCAACAAGTGCGTCTGGACCATTGGCTACACGGGCCAGAGCCCGGAACGCCTGAAGGCCCACATGCGCAACATGCATGTGTTTGACGTCAGGACGCTCAAGGCCAAGGGCGGCATCGACAAGGAAACCGGCTACAAGTTCGACGGTGAGTACTTCGGCCTGCCCTGGCCTTGTTACGGCACGCCCGAGATGCGTCACCCGGGCAGCGCCAATCTGTACGACACCAGCAAACACGTCATGGATGGCGGCGGCAACTTCCGCGCCAACTTCGGTGTGGAGCGGGACGGTGTGTCGCTGCTGGCGGGTGATGGATCCCACAGCAAGGGCTGTGACCTGACCATGGGCTACCCGGAGTTCGACCACCTGCTCTTGAAGAAGCTGGGCTGGTGGGGCGACCTGACGGAAGCGGAAGCCAAGGCCGCCGAAGGCAAGAACTGGAAGACCGACCCTTCGGGCGGCATCATCCGCGTGGCCATGGCCGTGCACGGCTGCCACCCCTTTGGCAACGCCAAGGCGCGGGCCATCGTCTGGAACTTCCCCGACCCCATTCCCAAGCACCGCGAGCCGCTGTACAGCAACCGCGCGGACCTGGTGGCCAAGTACCCCACACACGACGACAAGAAGGCCTTCTGGCGCCTGCCCACGCTGTTCAAGACCGTGCAGGACAAGAACAAGGACATCGGCAAGACCTTCCCGCTGATCATGACCAGCGGCCGCTTGGTGGAATACGAAGGCGGCGGCGAAGAGACCCGCAGCAACCCTTGGCTGGCCGAACTGCAGCAGGACATGTTCGTCGAGATCAACCCGAAGGCGGCCAACGACCGCGGCATCCGCAACGGCGACTACGTGTGTGTGAAGACGCCGCCGATGCAAGCCGTGCCGGACTTCAAGGGCCTGCGCGTCAAGGCCCAGGTGACCGAGCGCGTGAACGAGGAAACGGTGTTCCTGCCCTTCCACTTCTCGGGCCGCTGGGGTGGCGTGGACCTGCTGCCCTACTACCCGCAGGGCGCGGCGCCGGTGGTGCGCGGTGAGGCCATCAACACCGCCACGACCTACGGCTACGACAGCGTGACCATGATGCAAGAGACCAAGACCACGGTCTGCCAGATCGAACGCGCCACCGCATAAGGAATCGACATGGCCAGAATGAAGTTCATCTGCGACGCCGAGCGTTGCATCGAGTGCAACGGCTGCGTCACCGCTTGCAAGGCCGAGCACGACATCCCGTGGGGCGTGAACCGCCGCCGTGTGGTGACGCTGAACGACGGTGTGGCCGGCGAGAAGAGCATCTCTGTCGCGTGCATGCACTGCTCCGACGCACCCTGCATGGCCGTCTGCCCCGTGGACTGCTTCTACCGCACCGACGAAGGTGTGGTGCTGCACGACAAGGACGTGTGCATCGGCTGCGGTTACTGCAGCTATGCCTGCCCCTTTGGCGCGCCGCAGTTTCCGAGCAACGGCACCTTCGGCCTGCGCGGCAAGATGGACAAGTGCACCTTCTGTGCCGGTGGCCCGGAAGCCAACGGCAGCGCGGCCGAGAACGAAAAGTACGGCCGCAACCGCTTGGCCGAAGGCAAGCTGCCGGCCTGCGCGGAAATGTGCAGCACCAAGGCGCTGCTGGGCGGTGACGGTGACGTGGTGGCCGACATCTTCCGCAACCGTGTGCTGATGCGCGGCAAGGGCAGCGAGGTCTGGGGCTGGGGCACGGCCTACGGCAAGCCGGCCAGTGGTGGTGCGCAGCCCGCGGCCCAGCCCGAGGGCAAGAAGTCATGAGGATCCGGCGCACGGCATTCGCATCCGCCATCGTGACTTCAGCGTTGCTGCTGGCTGGCTGCGGTGACAAGCCGCAGAACATGGTCCAGCGCAAGTCGGACATGCCGGCGTCTTCAGGTGCCGATGCCGCCTACACGGCCGGCAACTGGAAGGCAGGCGACGCAGCGGCCTGGGAAGCGCAGTTGAAGACGCGGTCCCAAGGCCAGAACGAATACTCGCGCGAGACCGCGCCCTGAGCGCACGGAAGGATCGCAGATGAAGCGCTGGATTCATTCGTTGCTCTTGTGTGGGGGGCTCAGCCTGACCGCCTTGCTGCCCGTGGCCGTGTGGGCCCAGGCGGCATCGGCACCCGCCGGCCCGCCCGCCGGTTTTGTGGCACCTGCCGAACCCAAGGCCGACGACAGCAACGCCGCGCGGGCCAAGTCGCAGCCCGGCAACAACGCGCCCTTCTGGCGCGCCGTGCGCGAGTCCGGCAACCAGAGCGGCATCACCAACCTGCCGGGGCCGGAAAAAGGCCAGCTGGTGCAGGCCTTCACACAGTACCCCGGCTCGGCCTACACGACGGCTGGCGAGGCCTGGCGCCAGGTGCGCAACCGCTGGCTCATCCCCTACGGCGGTTCGCTGCTGCTGATCGTGCTGGGCGCCATCGCCATCTTCTACTGGCGCAAGGGTCCGCTGGGCGGCCACACGCAGGACACCGGCCGCACGATCGAGCGTTTCACGCCTTTCGAGCGTTCCGCGCACTGGGCCAATGCCATCGCCTTCGTGACGCTGGCGGTGTCGGGTGTGGTGATGGCCTTTGGCAAGTTCTTTCTGCTGCCCGTGCTGGGCGCCACCCTGTTCGGCTGGCTGACCTACGCGCTGAAAACCGCGCACAACTTCGTCGGCCCGCTGTTTGCGGTGTCCCTGGTGGTGGTGTTTGTCACCTTCCTGCGCGACAACCTGCCCGCCAAGGGCGACTGGAACTGGTTGCGCCGCGGGGGCGGTCTGCTGGGTGACCATGAAGTGCCTTCGCACCGCTTCAATGCTGGCGAGAAGCTGGTGTTCTGGGGCGGTGTGTTTGCCCTGGGTCTGGTGGTGGTGGCTTCCGGCCTGGTCCTGGACAAACTGGTGCCCGGCTTGGGTGACACCCGCGGCCAGATGCAGGTGGCGCACATGGTGCATGCCGTGGCCACCGTGCTGATGATGGCCCTGTTCATCGGCCACATCTACATCGGCAGCATCGGCATGAAGGGCTCGTACAGCGCCATGCGCACGGGCTATGTCGATGAGGCCTGGGCCCAGGAGCATCACGAATGGTGGTACGACGACGTCAAGGCCGGCAAGATCCCCGCGCAGCGTTCGCAACCCTCGCAAGGCGCCACGCCACCCGTGGGCACCGCGTCGCCCCAGGCCTGATCCGCACGGAGTTCACATGAAGCACCTCTCTACCGTTTCCTGCCTGGTCGCGCTGCTGTTGGCCGCGGCGGGTGCGCAGGCCAAGCTGCCCGCGCCCAGCGACGAAGCCAAGGCCAAGGCCGCCGAAGCCAACGCCAAGACAGCGCATGGCAACAAGGTGGCCAACTTCCAGTTGTGCAAGAGCATGGACAAGGTGGCCACCGGCTACTTCGCCCAGGCCAAGAAGGACGGCAAGGCCGTCAAGGCAGCGGACAAGACCGACGCTTGTGCCGACCCCGGCCCCTTCGTCTACACACCACCCGCACCCGCGTCAGCCGCCGCCCCGGCAGCGGCGCCTGCGATGACCACAACGCCAGCTCCGCTGCAGAAGAAATAAACTCCGGCGGATGAACCCAGCAGCCCAGGTCCACGCCGCCGGCACGGAACGCCCGCGCGGCCCGCGCCTGACCCAGGCGCGCTGCGAGCTGCTGCGCGAGATCCAGGTTCTGGACGAATACGGCGAGCGCCGCAGCATCCACATCCCGGCCGAGCGCCCGCTGACGGTGTTCGTGGACAAGCGCGAACTGGTCACGCTGATGACCCTGGGCGCCATGCCCGAACTGTTGGTGCTGGGTTATCTGCGCAACCAGCGGCTGATCGTGTCGGTGGACGAAGTCGAGTCCATCACCGTGGACTGGGACGTGGGCGGCGCGGCCGTGCGCACCTACGCGGGTGTGGCCGACATCGCCGAGAAGACCGCGCACCGGGTTGTCACCACCGGCTGTGGCCAAGGCACGGTATTTGGCAACGTGATGGATGAGATCCACACCCTGCGCCTGCCCAGCGCCGACCAGGCGCGCATCCGCCAGGGCACGCTGCACCGCATGCTGGAAACCATGCGCCAGCAGGACAGCATCCACCGCAAGGCCGGGTCGGTGCACGGTTGTGCGCTGTTCCAGGTCAATGGCCACAGCGCGGAGATGCAGATGTTCGTGGAAGACGTGGGCCGCCACAACGCCATCGACACCATCGCCGGCTGGATGGCATTGAACGGCGTGCAGGGCGGCGACAAGGCCTTCTACACAACCGGTCGCCTGACCAGCGAAATGGTGATGAAGGCCGCGCACCTGGGTGTGCCCATCATCGTGTCGCGCAACGGTGTCACGGCCATGGGGCACGAACTGGCTTCGAAGCTGGGCATGGCGCTGTTCGGCCGCGCGTCCAACCGGCATTTCCTCTGCTACACCGGGGCCGAGCGCTTTGACTCTGAACCCGAGCCTCAACGCCCGCCCGTTCGCGTGGTGGCCGGTTGAGCCGCCGCTAAACGCCCAGCAGCTGGCGCAGGGCTGCGCCGCTCAGCGGCTGCGGCCTGGGCACCGACAGCAGGTCCACCATGCGCGCGTTGCGCGGCGCTTGCAGCCCATGCTGTTGCGCCAGCCGTATCACGGCGCCGCAGATCGCATCCACCTCGGTGGGCCGGCCCAATGCCAGGTCGTCGGCCATGCTGGAGCGCGCCTTCTCGTCGATCTTCAGCATGCGCGCCGCGGCCACGCGGAACAGCGGCGTGGGCATGCGCAGCAGCATGGGCAGCTTCGCGGGTGGCAAGGGCGTGAGCTTGGCCGGCGTGATGCCCGCGGCCTGCAAGGCGGCCAGGGCTTCGTCCTGCAATGCGGCCAGGACGCGGCGGCAGTCTCGGTCCAGCAGTTCCGCGCGCAGTGGCAGCCCGGACAGCGCGTTCACCGGGTTGTTCAGGTTCAGCAGCAGCTTGCCCCACTGCACGGGGGCCAGGTCCGCAAAACAAGTCAGCGGCAGCCCGGCGGCCTTGAACAGCGGCAGCCAGGGCCGCAGCGCCGCGTCGTCCTTAACGGCCAGTTCCCCGAAGGTGCCGCGGTGGACCTGACCCGGACCCAGTTCCACCACGTTGAAGGGCACCATGCCCGGCAACCAGTGCAGGGCGGGGGCCACCTGCGCGGCGGCTTGCGCGTTGGCCACACCGTTCTGCAGCGACACGACCGGTGTGCCTGGCTGGATGTGGCCGGCCAGGGCCGCCGCGGCTTCTGCCGTGGCACCGCTCTTCACACACAGCAGCACGAGGGCAGGAGACAGGCCTGCAGGCGAGTCGTGCAGGTGCAGTTGCGCGGCCGGCAGCATGACCTGGCCGCCATGCAGATCCGTCAGCGTGAGCCCATGGCCCCGCAGCGCCGCCAGCACACGTGGCCGGCCTATGAAGTGGACGTGTGCGCCTGCGGCTTGAAGGCGCCCGCCGACATAACAGCCCACCGAACCGGCGCCCATCACGGCCACCGGCCCGGGCAGGACCAGGCTCATCGTGTGGGGGCGGGGTGCGCCAGGTCGCGCAGGAAGGTGGGGCCGGCATGCGCTTCGATGCCGGTCATCAGGTCGCGGAACAGGCCCAGCGGCGCCAGCATTTCCAGCACCACGAACATGGGGCCCACCAGCAGGCCGACGATGTCGTCGGCAAAG
>JANOAM010000154.1:0-2178 GCA_031411215.1 Betaproteobacteria bacterium | reverse complement strand
GGTGCTGGTCACCCACGCGCACGGCGACCACTACGGTGGCGCGCCCTATTTGAAGTCTGCCTACGGCACACGCATCGTGATGAGCGAGTCCGACTGGAAGATGACGGAGTCGCAGCTGGAATTTGCGATCCCGCTGTGGCTGCCGCCGCCTAAACGTGATGTGGCGCTGAAGGACGGCGACACCGTCCGGCAGGGCGACACCACGCTCACCGTGTACGAAACGCCGGGCCACACCCTGGGCACGCTGACGCCGGTGTTCGAATTGCGCGACGGTGAACACCGCCACCGCGCCATGGTCTGGGGCGGCACGGCCTTCAACTTCGGCAGGGACATGCCGCGGCTGGACGCCTACATCGCCAGCACGCAGCGCATGGCGCAGCTGGCGGAAGCGCAGAAGATCGATGTGATGCTGTCCAACCACCCCGGCTACGACGCCACGGTAGCCAAGCTGGCGGCGTTGAAGGACCGCGCTGCAGGCGCACCGCACCCGTTTGTCATCGGCACCGCGGCCGTGGTGCGGTCCCTGCAGGTGATGGGCGAATGCGCGCAGGCGCAGCGGGACCGCTTCCTGGCTGGGCTCTAGGCTCCGGAGCCTGCGCGGTCAAGTCGCCCGCAGGGCGCTGTTCAGGCGGTCCACTACCGCAGACCAGTCGGCGTCTTCCACCAGGCTTTCGCGCAGCAGGCGCGCCTGCGCGGGTGTCCAGAACGGCGCTTCGTCCAGGCGCACGCTGCCCTTCAGTGGCGCGTGTTCGGCAATGAAGGACCGGATGGACACGGCGTCATGCGCCAGGCCCAGCTGGGCGAAAAGTTCCGGGAACCGGTGGAAGCTGCTTTCCATGGGGTGTTTCTCCTGGGCTTTGCGGACGGTTCGGCTTGGCGCTCAGAGCCTGTGCGACCTGTTGGCGGCCGGACCAGAGGCCCGGGAAACCCATTCGCGGGCCGTGGCCACGCTCGGGAAGATGCAGTAGGGCAGGGACGTCATCTCCAGCCCGATGAAGTGTGCAATGGACTGGATGATGCGTGCGTCAGTCACGACCGCGGCAATCCGGATCCGCGGGTTGGTGCGGGACGGGCCGATGTGCAGGGCTGCGATCTCCTTGTTCGCCGCGGGCGAGATGTCGCAGCTGTCCACGTCCAGGTAGCTGGTGATCACGTAGTGCAGGTCGTCAAAACGCGGGTCGGCGCAGATCAGTTCCAGCGAGCGGCGCCGCTCCGCCATGCTGACGTCGCCCCAATAGCGCCGGTAGACGCCGCGCGGTTCCCAGGTGAGTTCAAAAGACATGACAAGGAGTCTATGCAGCACGGCCGTGCCCGTCTATTCGGTAGGGCACCCTGTTGCCCTGCAGTGCCCCATGCGCCACAGACTCAACGCCAGCGTTCCCCGGCCTGCACCACGTACTGGTCCCACACATAGCGCCAGGGAATGACGAATGGGAAGACCAGCACCGGCAGGCAGGTGACGGCGATGGCCCAGGTCGGCTCGTCCAGTTGGCCAGTCCACCACAGCGGCAGGCGTTTGCGACCGGCCACGGCCGTGCCCGTCCAGGCGCGATGGGCACGGACGGGGCGCGACGCGCCTGGTCCGCACCTGCCGTGTTTCGATACCCCGGCTGCGTTGGCCGTCCCATGGCCCGGTGGGCGTTGGCTGCGACTGATCACAATTCAAACCATGCCAACGCTGACCACGCCCATTCCGCTGTTGCTGCGTGTGCTGCGGCTCAAGCGCCTGCGTGTGACGCTGGTGGCCGCGACGCTGATGTTCGGCCTTGTGGCGCTGACCTGGCGGTCGCCGCTGAGCGCGCTGGTGCCACGGGTGTTCCTGCCCGCCTTCGCGGCGCTGCTTGTGTTCAGCCTGCTGGAGCGCTGGCCGCGCCGTGTGCCCAAGCCGCTGGCGCGTTGGGCCTTGCAGGTGGTGGCGGCCACGCTGGCGGCGCCAGCGGTGGTGGTGGTCTTCTACTTCTCGACCATCAAGCCCGGCACACCACCGTTCTGGGACGTGCCCGAGCGCATGACCGGCTTTCTGATCCTCAGCTTTCTGGGCATGCTGGTGTCGTCCTGGGTGGCGATGGGTGCGCTCGTGGCGCAGCGCGACGCGCTGGTGGTGCAGGGCGAACGCGCGCGTGGTGAACTGGAACGCCAGGCGCTGGACGCCAAGCTGCGGCTGCTGCAGGCGCAGGT
>JANOAM010000153.1:0-1609 GCA_031411215.1 Betaproteobacteria bacterium | reverse complement strand
CCAGCTGAAGGAGCCCGGCAACATGACGCCGGAAAGCCGCGCCTTTGCCGACAGCGCGCGCATGCCGGGCCTGCACGACATCTTGAATGCCGTGGGCATCGCCTGGCCGCGCACACCCTTGAACCTGACCGTGGTGCTGGCTGTGCTGGCGGCGGTGGCCACGTGGCTGGCGCTGTGGAAGACCCGCGGTGGTTATGCCTTGCGCGCGGTGGGCTTCGCGCCAGACGCGTCGCTGTACGCCGGCATCCAGCCGCAGCGGCTGATCGTGCTGAGCATGGCGGCGTCGGGCGCGTTGGCCGGGTTGGTGGGCGTCAACGAGATTGCCGGCGTGCACGGCCGCCTGCTGCCGGACTTTGTCGCCGGTGCGGGCTTCGCGGGGATTGCGGTCAGCCTGATCGGCCGCAACCACCCGGTGGGCATCGTGCTGGCCTCGGTGCTTTTTGGCACGTTGTACCAGGGCGGGTCGGAACTGGCCTTCGAGATCCCCGGCTTCAGCCGCGACATGGTGTTCATGTTGCAGGGCCTGATCGTGCTGTTTGCCGGCGCCATGGCGCAGGTGGCGGCGCCGCTGCTGTTCAAGCTGTGGCGCGCGGCAGGCGGAGGGCGTCAGCGGGCTGAGCGCCGGGCCGCCCCAAGCCAGCCCGCAGTCCCCTCGGGGGACCGGGCGGCGTACCCGCCGACCGAGGGGCCGAAGTCCCATGGATGAAGTGCTGATCGGCACCATCTTGGGCAGCACGCTGCGTGTCAGCGCGCCGCTGATCCTGTGCGCGCTGGCGGGTGTGCTGAGCGAACGCAGCGGCGTCATCGACCTGGGCCTGGAAGGCAAGATGCTGATGACGGCCTTTGCGACCGCGGTCGTGGGCGTCACCACCGGTTCGCTGGTCCTGGCCCTGGCCGCGGCGCTGGTGGTGGGCCTGGCGCTGTCCATGCTGCACGGCTATGCCTGTGTGACGCACCGCGGCGACCAGGTCGTGCTGGGCATGGCCATCACCATGACGGCGGCGGGCTTGTCGGTGGTGCTGGGCATCGCCTGGTTCGCGCAGGGCGGGCAGACGCCGCCGGTGCCGGAAGCGGTGCGGCTGGACCCGTGGTTCACGGGCGTTGGTGAGGTCGTGGCGCAAGTGCCCTTCATCGGCAAGGCGCTGTCGCTGGCCTTCTTTGGCCACAACGTGATGGTCTACGGCGCGCTCGTTGCGGTGGCCGCCGTGTGGTGGCTGCTCTACCGCACGCGCTTCGGCCTGCGGCTGCGCGCGGCGGGTGAGAACCCGACCATGGTCGACGCGGCCGGTGTCAGCGTGAAAGGCCTGCGCTACCAGGCGCTGGCGCTCAACGGCGTGTTGTCCTCCCTGGCCGGCGCCTACCTGGTGCTGGCGCAGAACCCCAGCTTCATCCCCAACATGACCGCCGGCCGCGGCTACATGGCGCTGGCCGCGCTGATCTTCGGCAAGTGGCACCCGGTGGGCGCCTTGTGGGCCTGCCTGTTGTTTGGTTTCCTGGATGCGGTCAGCATCCGCCTGCAGGGCGCACAGTTGCCACTGATCGGCGAGGTGCCGGTGCAGGCCATCCAGGCCTTGCCTTATGTGCTGACGGTGGTGCTGCTGGCCGGCTT
>JANOAM010000152.1:0-2920 GCA_031411215.1 Betaproteobacteria bacterium | reverse complement strand
ACGAAGGACCAGAGGAAGTAGCCGTTGACGGGCACGCCGTCTTCGATGGCGCGGTGCACCTCGCGCAGGTGGTTGCGCAGGTAGTCGCGGCGGTGCAGGTCGATGACCTCGCCGTCTTCCACCGGTTCGTCGTTGTAGCCGCAGCCGTTTTCGGTGATGTAGATGCTGCGGTAGTCGTAGACCTCCTGGCACATGCGCGGCGCCCAGTAGATGGCCTGTGGCACCAGATTGAGCCAGGGGCTGTCGGCACGCGGGTAACTGGTGGGCAGGGCCAGCGCTTCATAGGGCTGGCCTTTGCGGCCGGCGCGCACGTAGGTGGCGCTGTAGATGTTGAGGCCCAGGAAGTCGGTGGGCTCGCTGATGATGTCGAAGTCACCCGGCGCCACCGTGGGTGCGTTGACGCCGACGCGGGTCAGGTAGTCGGGTGCATAGCCTCGGCTGTGGATGGCACCCAGCACGTGGGCGTTTTTCTCCACGAACCAGGCCTTGGCCGCGGCGATGTCGTCCGGCGTTTCGGTCACCGGCACGGCCACGTCGCAGTTGTCGGTGAGGCCCACCCGCGCACCGGCGCCGCCAACGCGGCGCACCGCGCGCACCGCGTGTCCGTGGGCCAGCAGCGCGTGGTGGAAGGTCTGGTTGACGACGGCTTGGCTTTCCTTGCGGCCGGGCGCCTTGCTGCCCAGGCCGTAGGCCAGCCAGGTGAAGCAGCGGATCTCGTTGAGCGTGATCCAGTTCTTCACCTGCGGCGCCAGTTCACGCACCACGGTTTGCGCATAACGCGCAAATGCCTGCACCGTGACCAGGCTGGTCCAGCCGCCCCGGTCTTCCAGCGCCTGTGGCAGGTCCCAGTGGAACAGCGTCACCCAGGGTGTGATGCCGTGTTGGTCCATGCTGGCCAGCAGGCGTTTGTAGAAGTCCAGCCCGGCGCGGTTGATCTCGCCGTCGCCCTGCGGGTAGATGCGCGGCCAGGCGATGGACAGCCGGTAGTCCTTGACGCCCAGCGACGCCATCAGCGCGAAGTCCTGGTCGAAGAGGTGGTAGTGGTCGCAGGCCACGTCCAGGTTGTCGCCGCCGGCCACCTTGCCGGGCACGCGTGCGAAGCGGTCCCAGATGGATTCGCCCTTGCCGTCCTCGAAGGCAGCGCCTTCGATCTGGGCTGACGCAGCAGCCACGCCAAAAGTGAAATCGGCCGGGAAGGGGTTGGAATAACTCATGATGTGTGGGGCTTCAAACGCAAGGGGTCAATCCGCCATCAGGCGGGTCAGGGTGGGTTCGATGCTGCGGGCCCAGCGCTCGTAGCCTTGTTCGCTCAGGTGCAGCCAGTCCGGCAGGATGTCCTGCGACAGCGTGCCGTCGGCGTTCATCAGCTGCGCGTTGATGTCCAGGAAGAACACACGCCGGCCGTCCGCATAGGTGACCAGGATTTCGTTCAGGCGCTGGTTGATCTGGCGCAGGCGTGTGCCGGGTTTCGGGTCACGCGGGAACACGGCCAGCAGCAGCACGCGCGCCTGCGGTTGACGCTGCTGGATTTCGTCCAGCAGCCGGCGCACACCCGCAGCCGTGGTGGCCGGGTCTTCCTGGCGGTCACCGGTGTTGTTGGTGCCGATCATCAGCACCACCACCTTGGCGCGGTAGCCGTCCAGTTCGCCGTGCTGCAGCCGCCACAGGACGTTTTCCGTGCGGTCGCCGCCATAGCCCAGGCCGATGGCGTTGTAGCGGGCGAAGCTGCGGTCCCAGGCCTTGCTGCCGACGTTTTCCCAGCCGTGGGTGATGGAGTCGCCGATGAAGACCAGGTCCGGGTTGCGGCCGGCCGCCACGGCGGCGCGGATGTCCTGCAGCTTCTTGTCGTGCCGCGGCATCCACCAGTCCATGGCCCACACCTCCTGCAGCGGCGCAGGCGTGACGGACTGCGTGCGGTAGTCCGGGCACGTGGTGTTGGGCGTGCCGCGGCTGAGCAGCCGCACGTTGGCCACCTCCACCTGGCCCTGACCGCTGCTTTCCAACACGAAGGGGCGGGTGACGGCGCTGAAGTCGGCGCCGTCCCGCTCAAAACAACGCAGGGCAACCGACAGGTGCTGCCAACCCCGGCCGGCCAGCGCGCGCGACGCCTGCACCTGGTTGACGCGGCGGCCGCAGTCCTTGCCGCAGTTCATGGACACGCTGAAGCCGCTCTTGGACAGGTCGCCAGCCTTGATGTCGAACTCCAGCGTGCCCTCGTCCACGAAGGCGCGCAGGTCCATGGGCTTGTCGGCGTCCAGGCGCAGCAGTGCGTGCCAGGCCTCGGTCCACTGCATGCTGATCGCTTCACCGCTGCGCTGCGCGCGCACGTCACTCTTGGGCACACGCGGTTCGGCGGGCTTGGGCACGGTGACGGCGTTGCCCGTGAAAGTCACTTCGCTTTCCATGTCGGCCAGGGTCAGGCGCAGACCGCTGGCGGGCTGGCCTGTGAACAGGGGCAGCACGATGGGCGCGGGTGCGGTGGCGCAGGCCGACAGGCCGGCTGCGGCGCCCAGGACCCAGGCGCATGAACGGTGGATCAGACGGGTGTTCATGGGTGTGTCTTCATGGGCGCAGCTTGCGCAGTTGGGCGTCCAGTTGAAGGGCTTGGCCAGGTTTGAGGTTCAAGGCGGCTTCACGGTCGCCCGTGCGCACGCGGCCCGCGCCGGCGCCCGCCACGCGCAGGACGGTCGCGCGTGTGAGTTGGCCATCGGCCCAGTCCATGTCCACCTCGTAGCCGCCGCGCGCACGCAGGCCGCGCACCGAGCCGTCCTTCCAGGCTGCCGGCAGCGCGGGCAGCAGGTGGATCTCACCGTCATGCGACTGCAGCAGCATCTCGGCCACAGCCGCGGTGGCGCCGAAGTTGCCGTCGATCTGGAAGGGCGGGTGGGCGTCGAACAGGTTGTTGTAGGTGCCACCTGCG
>JANOAM010000151.1:0-3140 GCA_031411215.1 Betaproteobacteria bacterium | reverse complement strand
GAGCCGTTCGGGAGGGTCTGGATACGGGGGCAGTGGTCATGGTGATTCTCCGGGGCCTGGTGTGGTGAGCGTCCCAAGCGCTAGGGATTCAGGAAGAACTGGACAAACAATCGCGGGCTGGAATCGGATCCGCCGGTGGTGGGCGCACGGCTGCCGCGCCAGGCGACGGATGCATTCAGGCCGTAGCCGGACCCGGTCCAGCTGACGCCAAAGCCGGTGCCGTGGATCTCGCGCAGGTTGCCAGGCAGGCCGGCCTGTGCGCGGTTGATCTGGCCGCGGCCCACGTCGTGGAAAAGCGAGCCGACAACATTGCCGCCGACGAAGGCCATGGCGTAGCGCAGCTCCAGCGACACCAGGCTGCCCTGGTCGACCGACAGTTCACCGGCGCCGTAGGCTCGCACCGCATTGGCGCCGCCCAGGCCCAGCTTTTCGGAACTGTCCAGCGTGCTGCCCGTGGCCTGCGCCGACAGGCGTGTGTAGAGGCTCAAGGCGGCAGGCAGGCGCTGCTGCCGGGCCCATTGCACGACCAGCTTGCGCCACTCGCGTTCGGGTCCACCGTCCACCCGCAGCTTGCCCAGGGTGGCGGTGGCGCTGCCCGTGGCCGCGCCACCAAAACTGTCGCGCAAGTCGTAGCTCGCACCCAGTTCTGCTGTGTTGTTGCGCTTGGGGTGGCTCTCGCCCAGGATTTCCAGGTCGTCCTGCAGGCGCTTCTGGTCGATGCCGGCACGCAGGTAGATGTTGTTGTCGGGTGTGCGGCGCAGCGGGTAGCTGGCGTCCAGGCCCAGTGTGTCGGCCTGGCCGGTGGCGCCCAGGCGGCGGAAGTCGCCTGCCAACTGGTAGCGCAGACGGCTGAGCGAGCCGCCAAACTTCCAACCGTCGCCGCCCACGGGTACGGTGGTGCCAAGGCTGCCGCTGACCAGGCTGCCGCGGTCGGACACGATGCCGCGTGCGGTGGTGTGGTCGCCCAGGCCGAAGAGGTCCTTGAACTGCAGCGTCACGCCCAGGCGGTAGACCCCGGTGGACTTGCTGCCGTGGTTGCTGAAGTCGGCGCGGAAATCCAGCGGCTCGTCTTCCGCGACCGTGACCACCATCTCGGCGCCGCCGGTGGTGGCGCCGGGCGTGAAGGCGGCGCGGGCCGTGACGCCGGGGATGTCGTTGAGCAGCAGCAGCCGGCGCTCCACATCAGCCTGCAGCAGCGGGCCGGGGCCGGTGAGGGTGTCGGTGGACTGCTGGATGACGCTGTCACGCAGACGCACGTCCTGCGCGGTGACGACCTGGACGTTTTCCAGCCGACCTTCCAGCACGGCGATCTCGATGACGCCGTCGGCCACCTTCTGCGCCGGCAGGTAGGCATAGCTCAGCAAGTGTCCGTTGGCCTGGTAGTGCCGGGTCAGCGCCGCCGTGGCTTCGTTCAGGCCCTTGAAGTCCAGGCGGCGGCCCAGCCAGGGCTTCACGATGGCAGCCAGCACATCGCCCGGGAACGACACGGCACCTGAGATGCGGAATTCCGACACCTGCACGGTCACACCGGCGGGCATGCTGATGCCGGGACGCTGGGGCGGCTCGATCAGCCGCTGCGGCGGCGCAGCGGGCAGGGTGGGCGGCGCACGCCGGCTTTCTTCCAGCAACTGGCCCGCGTTGGGCACGTTCTGGGCGTGGGCCGTGCTGGCGGCTCCCCACAGCAGCACCAGGGCCGCGACGGGAAGCAGGGGCAGGTGGGGGTGATTCGGCATGGGGTCCCGTTTTTTGCGGTGTTGTGCGGTGTTGTGCAGAGTCTTGCGGTGTCTTGTCGCGGCATGCATGCAGTGCTCAGCGCCGGGCCAGCTTGTCCAGCAGCGCCAGCAACTGGCGTTCTGCGGGCACGAATGTCTTGTCGCGGCTCAGCAAGGTCTGCAGCGCCTGCACGGCGTCTTCCAGGCGGCCAGCATCGGCCAGGCCCAGTGCACCGTCATAGGCCTGCCAGGACGCGGCCGCGTAGCTGCCGCCGGTGCCCGTGGCGCCGCCCAAGGCGCGGGCCAGTCGGCGGTTCATGGGTTCCACCTGCTGCATGACCTGGGTCAGCGGGGCCGTGGCTTCGTCAGAGAACAGCACGCGGGACGTGGCGGTGTCCACCACCCGCACATGCACCTGGACTTCGTCACCCAGCACGAAGTAACCGCCAAAGACCATGCGCCCGGCGCCAACGATTCGGCCCAGTTTCACGCGCGTGTCCTCGTCCGCCAGCTGCGCCGCTGACACCTTCTGCTCGGCCAGCAGGTCTTTCAAGCGCTGGCGTTCCACCACCTGCAGGCCACCGGTCTGCAGCAGCGACACGGTGAGGTTTTCCGACAGCGACCGGCGCAGGTAGTCGGCAGCCGTCCCGGCCGCCGCGCCCGGGCCGCCCGGCGACTGGTTGTCGAAGTCCCAGACCACCACGGCAGGCGTTGTGGTCTGGGCGCGCACGACCCCCGGACAGCAGACCGCCATCAGCACCGTCAACAGCAGGCTCCACAACGCAGCGAGCCGGACGCGGTGCAAGGCACCGGCCGGCGGGCGGTTGGACGCGGGAGACGTATTCATTCGCGGCGTGCGATGATCCTCTGGTTCTTTTCCAGGGTGGCCGTGGATTCGACGATGCGTGCGAAGGCCAGTTGGTCCTGCACTTCAGTGACAGACAGCTGCGCGATTCGCGATTCTTTGTAGCCCAGCACGCGGCCGTTGAGCTCGATCGGCTCGCCACGCACCAGCACGTTGAAGGACTGGCCGGTGGTCAGGCCGTGCTTCTTGCCCAGGTTGATGATGGCGCTCTTGCCGTCCACCGACACCACGCGGCCCTTCAGCGGGTACTTGTCCTGCACCGTCTGCGCAATGGCCTGGGCCAAAGTCGCCGCAAGTGCAGTCGGGTTCGGCAGGCCGGTGAGCTTCTCCGCCCGCACCATGGCCAGCTGCGTGGTCTCGGTGTCAATGGCACGCACCGACGCAGTCATCGTGTCGCCCTGGGAGCCCAGCACGCCGGAAACCATCATGCGCGCCGCCAGCACCTTGCCCAGCTTGATCTGCGTGTCCTGGTCGGCGATCTCGGAACTGCCCAGCTTCACTTCGGCCAGCACCTTGTCCAGCAGGCGACGTTCCACCAGGGTGTAGCCGCGGTTCTGCAGTTC
>JANOAM010000150.1:0-2341 GCA_031411215.1 Betaproteobacteria bacterium | reverse complement strand
GCTCAGCGACCCCAAGGTGCGCGCGGCCTATCTGGGTGAGTGAGCCGGGCGCGTGAGCCGTACAGGCAAACCGCCTCCCCTCAAGGCTTGAACTAGGGGCTTCGCTGCCCGTCCTGCGGCTGGCTTTTCTGGCATCCTCTGTCGTCGCCCGATCGAGGCGAAAACACAGGGGAGAGAGATGGATCGCCGCAGCATGGCCCAAGCGCGCCTCATGGTGCTGTTCGCAGCCACCTGGTTGGCTGGCGTCGGGGCGCCTGTGGCCGCAGCCGGGCTGCAACTGCCCAGCCTGCCGAACATGCCCAGCCTGCCCAAGTTTCCCTCTTCGCCTGCCGCGCCTGCGCCCGCCAGGGCGGTGGCCGAAGCTGTGGCCGATGCGCCGCTGGGCTCGCGCCCATTTGAGTCGGTGCAGGCCCTGATGCAGAAGGGCACCGTCAGCGGCCAGGAGCTGGTGACCGAACTGGTAGCCCTGCGCACCTTGATGGCTCAGCGCCGTTCCGCGGCTGCCATGGGCGCGGTGCTGGGCTCGGCCGACAGCGGCAGCGGCGGCGGCTTCGACCCCAAGGCGGAACTGTTCAAGGCCGGCCTCAAGGCCGTGGACGAGCAGATCAAGCCCTATGTGGCGTCCATCGGCTTCAACGCGCTGAGCCAGCATCTGAAGCTGATCACGGACGACCCCACGCTGCTGGCGTCCGAAAGCATTGCATTGCCATCCCCCAAGGGCCTGACACACGCCCAGGCGCAACGCGTGGTGAACATGGCGGCGCTGCTGGTGGCCACACGGGTCACCGGCAAGGTGCTGAAGAAGGCGCAGCAGGACTTTGCCAATGTCGAGCTGGACTACACACGGCTGATCGAGCGGCGTGAAGCGGCGGCCAAGGTGCTGTACGACGTGCTGCTCAAGGGCACGGCTGGCGGCGAGGTGGATGGCCTGTACGCTGACGACGACCTGCGCTACCTGCGCGACAGCGTCAGCCGCATGTCGGTGTCCGACTTCTCCAACGACCTGGGCGCGCAGAACCTGGCCCTGCGCCACCTGCGCAAGACAGACCCTGCCGCCTGGGCGGAATACAAGGGCCGTTCCGATGGCTTGATGAGCAGCACCAAGGGCTACATCCGCACGACAGCCGGCGTGGCCGCCTTCGCCGCGTTGCTGGCCAACTTCACGCAGGAAACCCTGGCGGTGATGCGCAGCAAGAAAGGCGCCGACATCCTGCTGACCATGCCCTTCGCCTACGAGTTCCTGAAGGAGGTGCCGCCGCTGCTGGCCGCTTCCTGGGCCGTGGGTGCCGCGGGCGTGGTCGAGATCCCCATGCGGGCGAGCCGGCGCTTCCGCCTGGTGGACGGTGGCACGACCGAGGAATTCCGCAACGCCAGCGACCTGTTCGCGGCGGTGAAGAAGCGCAATGCCGAACCGCTCTTGATGGAGTCGCTGTTCCGCACCGGCGCGGACGGCCTGCTCTACAAGCTGTACCGCTGCGACAAGTCCGAAGTGGGCCGCATGCTGGACACCGCCGTGACGGTGAACGAACGCGAGAAGTTCGCCACCGATTTCGCGCTGACCGAGACCGCACGCTTCTCGTTCGCCAACAGCTTCAACGCACCGCAGCCATCGGCCAAGGAGCAGGAGCTGGGTGACGAACTGCTGCGCAAGGACCACCGGGAACGCAGCGAGTCACGCGCCCTGGGTGAGGCGCAGCGTGCCGCCACGCGCGGCTACGGCAAGTGGAACAACGACCAGGTGCTGCGGCTGATCCTGGCCAACCGCGAAGGCTCCGCCGCACTGGCCACGCTGCAGCTGGGCGACGTGCTGGTGCGGCCCGTGCCCAACATGCAGTCGGTGTACGCCTACGAATCGCTGGTGGACGAATGCGCCAAGCAGTTTGGCGGCGGGCCGGCGGCTGCACCAGTCGCTGCGCCTGCGCCGGCGGCCAATACCAAGCCGCCTGCCAAGAAGAAGTAACGATCAACCTGCACGGACATGACCATGACACGTTTCGCTACCCTTGCTGCGCTGACCGCCTTCACCGTGGTGCTGGCCGGCTGCAAGACCGCCCCCACGCAGCCCGACCGCAACGCGCCGGTGGAGCAGAAGGTGACGCTGGGCGCCATCAAGATGCCGCCGGGTGTGGACTACGCGCGGGCCCGGCTCATCGCCGACAACCGCCGCGTCAAGGTCTACACGGAACTGGTGGGCATTGGCGACCCCAAGAACGAAAAGCTGCTGTTCCCGGCCCGCGTGGCACAGGAGATCGGCGTGACGCCGGTGCAGATGCGCCGCCGCTTCATGGACACCGTGTCCAAGAGCAAGCGCTTCGAGATCTACGACAGCGGCAGCTCGGTG
>JANOAM010000149.1:0-4139 GCA_031411215.1 Betaproteobacteria bacterium | reverse complement strand
GAGTTCAGCTTCTCGCGGGTGGTTCACTGACAAGCGGATGGCCGCGCACCATGAAAAACGACGCCCTCGGGCGTCGTTTTTTGTGGATCGAGAGCGCTGCTGTGTCAGCGGGCGGCCAGTGGCGCAAGCGGCGCAATTGGCGCAATTGCCCGGCGTTCGATCAGCACGGTGAAGCCCGTGACCAGGCGGCGGGCGGCGCGGAGCCATTGGCGGACTTGCATGGTGGATGCCTTGAAGTTGTTCATGTCGTTCACTCCCCGAACAGAGCGCCAGTGGTGATGAAGCCGAGCAGACTGCCCGCGGATTCGCTCATCACGATGCCTTCGCTCATGACCAGGCCTTCGCTCATGACCAGGCCTTCACTCATCACGAGACCCTCGCTCATCACGAGTCCTTCGCTCATGACCAGGCCTTCGCTCATCACGATGCCCTGGCTCATCACGATGCCCGAGGCCAGCGTCGAGCCGCTGCCCGACACAAGCCATGAAGACAGCGTGGGCGACAGCGTGAAAATGCCGGTCTTGCCGATCAGCGAGCTCGTGCCCACCAGGCCGTCGGCCACCACCACTCCGCCGCTCAGGAAGGATTGGTTGCCCACGTAGGTCATCGCGAATGCTTGCGGGAAGGTGTTGGCGGCGATGCCCGTTCCGGACCAGAAGGTTGGCTGCGTCCAGACTGCGAAGTTGGAGGCCCAGGCCAGGCGCGGATCCCAGACCGACTGCCAAGTGTTGAACAGCATGTCGCCGCTGGCGACGTGGCTGCCGCCCACGGTGACGATGCGCGACCAGTTGAAGGTGGTGCCGGCCACCGTGGAACTGCGCGCGGTCGGCAAGGTCTTGCCGGCCGCCAGCAGACCCGTCACGCCGTGCACCAGCGTACCTGCGCTGGCAGCCGACGCGATGTCCGTGCGCAGCGCCTGCGCCAGACGGATGGCGCCTTCGAGATTGATCTGTCCCGCGCCTTGCTCCACCAGACTGGCCCCAGCCAGGGGTTGCGCGGTGTACTGCAGGATGGCCTTGAC
Source organism: Betaproteobacteria bacterium (assembly GCA_031411215.1). Lineage (GTDB taxonomy): Bacteria > Pseudomonadota > Gammaproteobacteria > Burkholderiales > Burkholderiaceae_C > Rubrivivax. Next base: position 3,118 of record JANOAM010000149.1, on the reverse strand, counting down.
CAGAGGCGGTGTGAGCCCCGGGTTGACCTGCAAGAGCACGGCGGCCGCGCCGGCCACCGCGGGTGCGGCCACGCTGGTCCCGTTGAGCTGGATCAGCCCCTTGGCATAGGGAGTCATGGGCAGGCCCGATGCCGCCACCAGCTGCGGGTTGTCGGTGGCCAGCTTGTTCTTGGTGGGCGCCGTGGCCGACGCCGCCGTGGCATTGGCGCCCAGGATCTTGTTGCCCGGTGCCACCACGTCCGGCTTGACGATGTTGTCGTACCACTTCCAGGTACCCATGTCCAGGAAGGCACGTGTCGGGCCACGGCTGCTGAAGTTGGTCACGGCGTCGTCGGCGCGGCCGTTGGTGCCCTTGTAATTGACAGCCCCCACCGTGATCACCGTCGGGTCGTTGGCCGGCGACGCGATGGTGCCGAAGGTCTTCTGGTTGGCGGCGTTCAGCCCGTAGTTGCCTCCAGCCACCACCACCGTGATGCCCACGGCTGCCGCGGCACGCACCGCATGGCACAGCGGGTCGTAGTCCCAGGGGTCGGTCGACGACGCCGCCAGGCTCAGGTTCATCACCTTGATGTTGTATTCACGGGCGTGGTAAATCACCCAGTTGATGCCTTCCAGGGCGTCGCTGGTGGTGCCTGTCCCGTCGGCGGCCAGCACCCGCACGTCGTACAGGTCGGCATTGGGAGCGATGCCGGTGCTGTCGGGCGCCTGGTAGAAGCCCCGACCCGCAGCTACCGAAGCGACGTGCGTGCCATGGCCGAAGGGGTCCTGCGTCAGGTCGTTGTCGGCCGCGATCGATGCTTCGTACGTGGCCAGCGCGGCACTGCCGGGCATGGGCGAGGACATCACATTGCCCAGCGTGTCGTACCAGTTGGTGGTGGCGGCCTTCACCATCGACACGTTGCGCTTGACACGGGTCACCCCGGACGCATTGCGGAAGCTGACGTGGGCCTTCATCACGCCCGAGTCCAGGATGGCGATGCCCACGCCCGTGCCGTCAAAGCCCGTGTAGGTGGTGGACGTCGAGTAGGTGCGCACGGCTGCCGTGTTGGCGCCGGTCATCACTTCCAGGTTGCTGGCGGTGCTGGCGGTGTCGCGGTTGGGCGCAATGGCCACCACGTCCGGATGCTTGGCCAGCTTCTTCAAGGCCTTGGCAGGCAGCGCGATGGTCAGGGCCTTCACGCTGGGATGGGCCACGACCACCGTGCCGCCCAGCGCGGTCACTTCGGCCTGCAGCGACGCCATGTCGCGGTCGCTGGCATCGCTGGTGACGATGGCATTGACCACGTGCTGGCCCTTGTGCTGCTTGCTCCACTTGCCCTTGTGCTTGCCTGGCGTGGTCAGTTCCTGGGCCAGATCGGCCGAGATCTTGCCCTTCTTTTGAGCTGGCGCCTTGGTGGCAGCGGCCGTGCCTACAACCGTGCCTGGCACGCGGGCCGCGGCAGGCCCGCCGACGACCAGCAGTGCCGACAGGATCGTCGGCAGCAGGCGGCGGTTGATGAAGTGGGTGATGGACATCGCGGTGTGACCTTTGAGCGTCATCGTTGCCCCCTCGAATTAAGGGGTGAGCGAATGTTAGGGATGTTTCGCGTCCAGTTGTAGCGGTCAGTCACAACACAATTGGTGCAGAGTGTGAAAGCTCACAAAAACAATGCCAATGCCATTCAATTCGGATTCAAGTCGCCAGACAAGCCATTTCGGCCGAGGGCAGCTCTCATAAATATCAATGACTTGCAGTCAATTCAGGAAGTTTTCCGCGCGCCTGGCTTGAAGCTCTCAAGTTCCAGAAACAGCTGCCGATAAGCTCGATAAGGCTTGAGCCGGCCCAATTGAAAAGGCCTGTGCGCTATTGCACAGGCCTAATTAATTCCCAATTCTATTGGGCGCGCGAAATGCGCCGGCGCACGCCGGTTTGCGCGGTCAGCGCGGTGCTTCCAGTCGTTCCAGTTGCATGCGCGCCAGCACCAGGTTGGATGCGCTGGCCTGCAACACCAGGTGCAGTGCCACCCCGGGGTGGCCGGGCACGGGGCGCAACAGCAGGTGGTGGCCCGTGGTGGTGATGCTGGCTTCCGGCCGCGCCGGGCCCAGGCCCAGTGCACGCGACGCGTCGTTCATGGCCGACAGCAAGGCAGCGCCTTGTTGCGCCAGGCGGTCGGCCATGGGCGGGCCGCCCGCGCTGGCCATGACCTGCATGGAATGGGTGTCAAACACGCAGGCGCTCAGCGTGCCCTTGATCAGCGCGCAGCGGTCCACATAGGTCTGCCAGCTGGTGGCGCCCGGCACCGGCATGGGCATGGGCTGGGTTTGCAGCAGAGGCGCCATCGGCGCTGCGGCAGGTGCAGTGGGGGTGGCAGGCTTGGCCGCCGATTCCAGCGGCATCGGTTCGGTCGCAGCCTCGGGCGCGGGCACACGCGGCTTGGGCACGGCGCGGGTCATTTCTGTGGGCAGCGCACGTTCGCCGGTGGGCGTGCCATGCAGGCGGTTCCAGGCGCCGCCGATGAAGGTCCACACATGTTTGGGCTTGGCCGCCTGCGGCGTGATGTGCACGGCCACGTCGCTCTGGTGGGCCAGTTGCGATCCCTGAGCGGCCAGCGCCGTGCTGGACCCCAGCGGCACCAGCAGCAGGTCGCGGTTGGGCCACGGGCCGCGCAGCAGGGCTTCGCGCAGCGGCGTCAGCTGCGCCACCAGGGCGTGCGCCGGCAGTTCGCCGAACATCAGCACACCCAGTCGGCTGTTACCCAGCAGCACCCGCGCCATCTGGCCGCGGGCGTTGCCGTCGGCACTGATGTCGGTGGAGTAGACGCGCACCGGCGTGCCATTGGCTAGCGGCACTTCGACGAACTGGATCACCGCCAGCGCCACACCCTGGCCTTGTTTGCGCACCGACAGGCGCTGCACACGTGCACCGGCCGCACCAGCCAGGCTGGCCAACAGGCGCAGCGACGCGCTGGTGCCCACGTCGTGCAGGGCGATGAACTCCGGCGCGTGCAGGGCGAATTCCGCCTGCAGCGCGCTGGCTGCGTCGGTGGTGACGAAGAGCTCGACCTGGTCTTCGGCAATGCGCCGACCAATGTCGTTGCGGCCTTGGCCCAGGTAGGCGTCGCGGTCCTGGACGATCTGG
>JANOAM010000148.1:0-6172 GCA_031411215.1 Betaproteobacteria bacterium | reverse complement strand
CGCATGTTGCGGTAGTCGATGTAGTAGGCGTGTTCCCACACGTCCACGGTCAGCAGCGCCTTGTCGGCGGTGGTCAGCGGCGTGCCGGCGGCGCCGGTGTTGACGATGTCCACGCTGCCGTCGGCCTTCTTCACCAGCCAGGTCCAGCCGGAACCGAAGTTGCCCACGGCGCTCTTGATGAAGGCTTCGCGGAAGGCGGCGTAGCTGCCCCACTTGGCGGTGATGGCTGCGGCCAACGCGCCTGTGGGTTCACCACCACCGGCGGGTTTCATGCAGCTCCAGAAGAAGGTGTGGTTCCAGATCTGCGCGGAGTTGTTGTAGATGCCGCCGCTGGACTTCTTGATGATCTCTTCCAGGCTCAGCGCCTCGAACTCGGTGCCCTTCTGCAGGTTGTTGAGGTTCACCACATAGGCGTTGTGGTGCTTGCCGTGGTGGAACTCCAGCGTTTCCTTGCTGTAGTGGGGGCTCAGCGCGTCAATGGCGTACGGCAGTGCGGGCAGCGTGTGTTCCATGTCGGTCCTTCTGGTCGCGCGGAAGCGCGTGTTGAGGTGGCGGGTTGGGAAAGATTGTAGGCAGACCGCCCTATGACTTCGGCAGCAGGGGCTCCACACGCAGCACCTCCGCGTCGGCGCGGCCGTCGGCCCAGACAGCGCGCACGGCCTGGCCCTGGCGCAGGCCGGCTACGCCCAGCACGGGGCGGCCTTCCAGGTTCTCGACCCACGCGTAGCCCCGGCGCAGCACCCGGGCGGGGTCTTGCGCGGCCAGGCGTTCGGCCATGGTCTGCAAGCGCAGCGGCGCCTGCTGCAGCGGCGCATGGACGGCCTGGCGCAGGCGCAGGGCCGCACGCTCCAGGCGGTCGCTCTGGCGCGCGTGCACATGGCGCACGCTCTGCAGCAGGCGGTGCGACAGCGCATCCAGCGTCTCTGATGCCCCGGCCAGGCTGCGCGCCGGCTGGCCCAGGCGCAGCGCAGCGTGGTCCAGGCGCTGGGCTTGCAACTGCAGCTGCCGTTGTATGGCGCGCTGCAAGCGCGACGCGGCATGCGACAAGGACCGCAGTTCTTCGTCCTGCGCGGGTGCAGCCAGCTCGGCCGCGGCCGTCGGGGTGGGCGCGCGCACGTCGGCCACCAGGTCGGCCAGGGTCACGTCCGTCTCGTGGCCAACGCCGCAGATCACCGGCAGGGCCGACGCGGCAATCGCGCGCACCACACGTTCGTCGTTGAAGGCCCACAGGTCTTCCAGCGAACCACCGCCACGCACCAGCAGCAGCGTCTGCAGGCCGGCCGTCAAGGCCATGTCGTTGGCGCGTGCGATGGCCTGCGCGATCAACGCCGGCGCGTCCGCACCTTGCACCGGCGTGGGCACGATCACCACGCGCACATGGGGCGCACGCCGCTGCAGCGTCGTCACCACGTCGCGCAAGGCCGCCGCGCCTGTGGAAGTGACGACCGCCAGGCCTTGTGGAAAGGCCGGCAATTCACGTTTGCGTGCGGCGTCGAACAGGCCTTCGGCGGCCAGCTTGGCGCGGCGGCGCAGGAACTCTTCGTACAGCGCGCCGGCACCCACACGCTGCATGGATTCGACCACCAGTTGCAGTTCGCCCCGCCCCTCGTACACGCCCAGGCGACCGCGCAATTCCACCTGCTGCCCATCGCCCGGTGCGAAGTCCACCAGCGACGCGGCGCGGCGGAACATCGCGCAGCGCAGCAGCGCTGATGCGCCGTCGGCGTCCTTCAACGAGAAGTAGCAGTGCCCGCTGGCCGCGCGCGAGAAGCTAGACAACTCACCACGCACGGCCACCGCGCCGAAGCGGGCCGCCAAGGCGTCGGCTGTTGCGACCAGCAAGGCCGACACCGTCCACGGGCCGCGCGCGCCTTGGCCAAAAGCAGCGTCCATGCGGCGGTCAGCCAGCACCCATGCGGGTCCGGAACTCCACAGGCCCGCAGACGCAGACCCCCACTGGCCGACTCGCTGTCATGGAAGTGTCACTATCGTGCAAGTGATTGAATTGATTGAACAATTTGGCGCTGCATTTTTGAGCAACCGGCCCGCGGCGCAGCAACGGCGCGGATTTGGCGCTTCCGCGCAAGGCTTACCCACAAGCTTATCCACACATTCGGTGGAGATCTGAGGTGCGCCGCTCAGGCGCGGGCCGCGGACGGCCGCGGAGCCCTTGGCGCCATCGGCCATAATCGCGCGCCGCAACTGGGACCACCCTGCAGAGACACCCTTGTTTTCCATCATACAAGCCGCTGGTTGGCCCATTTGGCCGCTGATCCTGTGTTCCGTGGTGGCGCTGGCGCTGGTGATCGAGCGCCTGGTGCACCTGCGGCCTTCGCAAGTCGCTCCGGCCAAGCTGCTGGACGAGGTCATCGGCGTCACCCGCGCCAGCCTGCCGGCTGCGGACGTGATCAACAAGCTGGCCGACAACTCGGTGCTGGGCCGCGTGCTGGCCGCGGGCTTGCGCAGCGTGATCGCCGAGCCGCGCATCTCCGAAACCAACCTGCGCCAGTCCTTTGAAAACGCCGGCCGCTCCGCCGTGCACGGGCTGGAGCGCTACCTCAACACGCTGGGCACCATCGCCGCGGCCGCGCCACTGCTGGGGCTGTTCGGCACCGTGGTGGGCATGATCGAGATCTTCGGCTCGCAAGCGCCCACCGGTGGCACCAACCCGCAGTTGCTGGCGCATGGCATTTCAGTCGCGCTCTACAACACGGCCTTCGGGCTGATGATCGCCATCCCCTCGTTGATGTTCTACCGCTACTTCCGTGGCCGGGTGGACGAGTTCCAGCTGCAACTGGAACTGGCCGCTGAGCGCATGGTCCCGCACCTGATGCGTTTTGCTGTTCGGGCCAGCGCCTGACGCACAATGAAATTCAGCCGCCGCCGCATGGAAGAACCGGAGATCAACCTGATCCCGTTCATCGACGTGCTGCTGGTGGTGCTGATCTTCCTGATGCTGTCCACCACCTATTCACGCTTCACGGAACTGCAGATCAACCTGCCCGCTGCAGATGCGGAGAAGCTGCGTGAACGGCCGGGCGAGATCATCGTGGCCGTGTCCGCCGACGGCCGCTACGCCGTCAACCGCAAGGGTGTGGACGGCCGCAGCGTGGACGTGCTGACGGCCGAATTGGCTGCAGCCGCGGCCGGGCGCGCCGACACGGTCATCATCATTTCTGCCGACGCCATGGCGGCGCACCAGTCCGTGGTGAACGTGCTGGACGCCGCGCGGCGCGCGGGCTTGTCGCGCTTGACGTTTGCGGCGCAAAGCGGCGCTGCCCGCTGAACGCCGGCCGCTGCGTGCGTGCCTGGCTGGAAACGCGGCTGACGCGCCATTGGTGGCGCCCGGAGCCGTCCGCGTTCTGGATGCTGCTGCTCTATCCCTTCTCCGTGCTCTACCTGCTGCTGTGGCTGCTGCGCCGCTTCACGGCGCGTCCCGCACAGCCCCTGCCCGTGCCGGTGCTGGTCGTCGGCAACCACGTGGTGGGCGGTGCGGGCAAGACGCCCACGGTGATCACCCTGGTGCAGGCCCTGAAAGCCGCCGGGCGCAGGCCCGGAGTGATCTCGCGCGGCCACGGCCGCAAGGGAAGCGCGCCTAGAGCGGTGCAACTGGACAGCGCAGTGGCCGAGGTCGGCGACGAGCCGCTGCTGATCCACCGCCGCACCGGCGTGCCCGTGTGGGTCGGCCGCGCGCGCCGTGAAGCAGCGCTGGCGTTGATCGCCGCGCACCCGGAGGTGGACCTGCTGGTATCGGATGACGGCCTGCAGCACATGGGCCTGGTCCGGCAGGCGGAGCTGGTGGTGTTCGACGAACGCGGCGCCGGCAACGGCTTCCTGTTGCCCGCCGGCCCGCTGCGCGAACCGTTGCCTGCCGAAGTGCCGCCCTGGATGCGCGTGCTGTACACCGCGGGTGTGGCCAGCACCGCGCTGCCCGGCATGCTGGCCACGCGTCGGCTGGGCCTGGCCTGGCCCCTTGCCGCCTGGCATGCGGGTGATGCGTCGCTGGCGCAGCCCTTGGCGTCGCTGCGAGGCCGACCCCTGACGGCCGCGGCAGGCCTGGCCGCGCCGGAGAAATTCTTTGGCATGCTGCGTGCGGCGGGTCTCAGCTTCAAGCCGCTGCCGCTGCCGGACCACCACGCCTACGCCCAGCTGCCCTGGCCCGCCAGCACCGCCGACGTGGTGACCACGGAAAAGGACGCCATCAAGCTCCAAGCGGCCCGCATGGGCGCCACGTGTGTGTGGGTGGTGCCGCTAGACTTGGACATCCCCCCTGCCCTGGTGGACGAGTTGCTGGCCCTGCTGCCGGCGCCCGCACCCGCCGCACCCGCCGCACCCGCCGCACCGACCCCACCATGAGCCTGGACCTCCGCCTGATCAACCTGCTGGTCTGCCCTGCCTGCAAGGGCCCGCTGCAATTGCGCCGCGACGACGCGCAGCGGCCGATGGACCTGGCCTGCCCTGCGGACCGGCTGGCCTTCCCCATCCGCGACGGCATTCCGGTCATGCTGGAAAGCGAAGCGCTGCCGCTGGACGGGCCTGCTGTCTCGGCTTGAGCGCAGCCATGACCTTCACGGTGCTGATCCCCGCGCGCATGGCGTCGTCGCGCCTGCCGGACAAGCCGCTGGCCGACATCGCCGGCAAGCCCATGGTGGTGCACGTGGCCGAACGCGCGGCCCGCAGCGGCGCGGCGCGCGTGGTGGTGGCTTGCGACGATGTGCGCATCGCCCAGGCCTGCGCCGCGCACGGCGTGGCGTCCGTGCTGACACGCACCGACCACGTCAGCGGCAGCGACCGCCTGGCCGAAGCCTGCGTGCTGCTGGGCCTGGACGGCGCCGATGTCGTGGTCAACGTGCAAGGCGACGAACCCCTGATCGACCCCGCGCTGGTGCAGCGTGTGGCAAGCCTGCTGACCGAACGCGAAGACTGCGTCATGAGCACCGCTGCCCACCCGCTGGCAGACGTGGCCGAGCTGATGAACCCCAACGTGGTGAAGGTGGTGCTGGACGCTGCCGGCCGGGCGCTGTACTTCAGCCGCGCGCCCATCCCCTGGTGGCGCGACGGGCACGCTGGCGGTGTCACGCAACTGCCCAAGCCCGCACCGCTGCGTCACCTGGGCCTGTACGGCTACCGCGCGGGCTTTCTGCGTGGCTTCCCGGCCCTGCCGCCTGCCGACCTGGAACAGTGCGAAGCGCTGGAGCAACTGCGTGTGCTGTGGCACGGCCACCGCATCGCGGTGCATGTGGCGCCGCATGGCCCGGGGCCCGGGGTGGACACACCCGAAGACCTGACCCGTGTGCGCGCCCTTTTTGCGCGCGGCGCGCACTGAACAGCGCAGCGGGCCGTCAGCTTCGCGCGCGGGGTCGCGTGATATTCTCAATTCGAGACAAGCGTCACGCCGTCCGGTGAATCCGGACAGCGACCGAACGCGGGCAAGACACACCAAACCGAGGGACTCGATGAGACTGATCCTCCTGGGCGCGCCTGGCGCCGGCAAAGGCACGCAAGCCACGTTCATCTGCAAGCGCCTCGGTATTCCGCAGATCAGCACGGGCGACATGCTGCGCGCCGCCGTCAAGGCCGGCACCCCCTTGGGCGTTGAAGCCAAGAAAGTGATGGACTCTGGCGGCCTGGTCAGCGACGACATCATCATCGGCCTGGTCAAGGAACGCATCACACAGCCCGACTGCGCCAACGGTTTCTTGTTCGACGGCTTCCCGCGCACCATCCCGCAGGCCGACGCCATGAAGGCAGCCGGCGTCAAGCTGGACCTGGTGCTGGAAATCGACGTGCCCGACAGCGCCATCATCGAACGCATGAGCGGCCGCCGCGCCCACGTGGCCAGTGGTCGCACCTACCACGTCAAGTTCAACCCGCCCAAGGTGGAAGGTATTGACGACGTGACCGGCGAGCCGCTGATCCAGCGCGACGACGACAAGGAAGACACGGTGCGCAAGCGCCTCGAGGTGTACAGACAGCAGACCCGTCCGCTGGTCGAGTACTACGCGGGGTGGGCCAAGGCAGATCCGGCGGCGGCGCCGAAGTACCGCAAGATCAGCGGCACTGGCAGCGTCGACGAGATCACCGCGCGGGCACTGCAGGCGCTGTCGTGATGCCGCGCTGACGGGCAGAACACCCGCAGCAAGCTGCACTCACTGGCTGCGATGGCACTGAC
>JANOAM010000147.1:0-2276 GCA_031411215.1 Betaproteobacteria bacterium | reverse complement strand
GCGTGCGGCCCATCCTGGCCACCTTCTGCGAAAACATCGTGCACGTAGGTCCCGCAGGCCACGGCCATGTGCTCAAACTCATCAGCAACATGCTGGCCATGACCACTGCAGCGGCCATTGCCGAGGCCTTGGCCGCCGTGGCCACGGCCTCGGCAATGGCCGCTGCGGTGGTCATGGCCAGCATGTTGCTGATGAGCTTGAGCACATGGCCGTGGCCTGCGGGACCTACGTGCACGATGTTTTCGCAGAAGGTGGCCAGGATGGGCCGCACGCGGGCGAAGTCTTCATCCGACGCGCCCACCATGGTGTTCAGGAGACCCGCTTCGGCATGCTGCGGCGTGCGCGCCAGCGGCGCGTCGACGTAGGTGACACCACGGGCCGCGAAGGCCTCGCGTATGCGTGCGGCCGAGGCCGGCTCGGCGGTGGAGGTGTCGATCACCAGCAGGCCCGGGGCCGCCGCGGCCAGCAGCCCGTGATCGCCGTTGACGATCTGCTCCACCTCGGGTGAGCCCGTGACACACAGGATCACGGCCGTCGCGCCTTTCGCCAGGTCAGCGCAGCTGTGCACTTCGGTGGCGCCGGCCTCGATCAGGTCGGCCAAACGGCTGCGGTCGCGGTGCACCATGAAGCGCAGGCTATAGCCCTTGGCCAGCAGGTTCTTGGCCATGCCGTGGCCCATCATGCCCAGGCCTATGAAGCCTATGGTTCCCTTGGCTTCGCTCATGAGGTGGTCTCCTTCAGTGCAGGGTTCACTTGGCGTGCGTCGCGCCACAGGTTGATGAGGCGCTGATAACGCGTCGCGACTTCAGCGACGACACCGGAGTCGTCCAGCGTGCCCGCGAACCAGGCCGCGGCGGCGTCCGCAAACAGGCTGCGGCCGACGGCAAACCCGCGGCACAGCGGCTGCCCGGCCGAGGCCTGGAAGCCCTTCCACAACTGCTCTTCACTGGCCTCCATGCCCAACAGCAGCACACCCTGGCAATAGGGGTCGTGACGCTGGATCACTTCGTGCAGTGCCGACCAGCCGGCCGCATCGGGCGGTGGCAATTTCCACCAGTCCGGGCAGATGCCGGCGGCATAGACCTGGGCGACACCGCGCGCCAGCGTGTCGCTGGCGCTGGCCATCTCACGCGGTGGGATCAGCTCCAGCAGCAGTTCATGGCCGGTGTCGTGGCAGGCGCGGGCCAGCTCAGTCACGCTGGCCAGCTGCTGGCGGGCCAGTGCCGCGTCGTCATCGGGGTGGTGCGACAGCAGGCACTTGACGATGTGCTCGCGCGGCCAGGTGCGCAGCGCCAGGCCCAGCTGTTCGCCGTCCTCAAAGGCCAGCGGGCGCGAGCCCGGGCGCTCGACGGGGCGTGCGATCCACGTGCCGCTGCCGGTCAGCCGGCAGAGTTCCGCGCCACCGTAGCGGCCGTCAAGGATGACTCCAGCAAGCGGGAATTCCGCAGCGCCCAGGCCATGGCGCTGCTGCGCCCGTTCCACCGCGTGGCCATGCTCGGCGGCACGCGCCACCAGGGCCTTGAAGTCCGTGATGCGTGCCGGCGCGGCGCCGTGGCGGCGCGCCAGTTCTTCCAGTTGCGCCCGGTGGTCGAAGGCCAGGATGGCCAGCGCCGGTGGAGTCGCGCCTGGCGTCGTACCGCTGGTGATGCCCCGTGTCGTGCTGCGATGCAGTTGCTCCAGCCGGGCGTCTTCGCGCAGGCGCCGCTGCGGCGATCCGTGGGTCAGGAAGAAGGACAGTTCGTCCCAGCTGGGCATGGCCGGCGCGCAGCCGTGGCGCGACACCACGATGGCACCGCAGGCGTTGGCGTAGCGCAGCGCGTGGGCCAGCGGCTCACCACGCACCCAGCCGCGCAGCAGGCCAGCCATGAACGCATCGCCAGCGCCCAGCACGTTGAAGACCTCCACCGGAAAACCCGGGCCGGTGAGGGCCGCGTCCAGCGCGGCCGGAATCGCGCCCTCGAAAGCCACGCAGCCCATGGGTCCGCGCTTCATCACCAGCAGCGCGCTGCTGAGTTCGCGGATGCGGCGCAGCGCCACCAGGCTGTCGGTGGAGCCACCGGCGATGTGCACTTCCTCTTCGGTGCCGACGACCAGGTCGCACAGCGGCAGCACGGCCTGCAGCTGCTCGCTGACCGCGGCGGAAGGCACATAGCGCCGTTCACCCAGGCCCGGTGAAGTCAGGCCCCACAGCACGGGCCGGTAGTCGATGTCCAGCACCACTTTCGTCCCTGCCGCGCGGGCGGCGTGCATGGCCTTCAGGCAGGCCGCGCGGGTGC
>JANOAM010000146.1:0-7550 GCA_031411215.1 Betaproteobacteria bacterium | reverse complement strand
GCGGTGATGTAGGGCAGGTTGACGTCGGTCTGGGTGTTGCTGGACAGCTCGATCTTGGCCTTCTCGGCGGCTTCCTTCAGGCGCTGCAGGGCCAGCACGTCCTTGGTCAGGTCGACACCCTGTTCCTTCTTGAACTCGGTGACGATGTAGTCGATGATGCGCTGGTCGAAGTCTTCACCGCCCAGGAAGGTGTCGCCGTTGGTGGACAGCACTTCGAACTGCTTCTCGCCGTCGACGTCGGCGATCTCGATGATGGAGATGTCGAAGGTGCCGCCGCCCAGGTCGAACACCGCGATCTTGCGGTCGCCCTTGCCGTGTTTGTCCAGGCCGAAGGCCAGCGCCGCGGCGGTGGGCTCGTTGATGATGCGCTTGACGTCAAGACCCGCGATGCGGCCGGCGTCCTTGGTGGCCTGGCGCTGGCTGTCGTTGAAGTAGGCGGGCACCGTGATGACGGCTTCGGTCACTTCCTCGCCGAGGTAGTCCTCGGCGGTCTTCTTCATCTTGCGCAGCACTTCCGCGCTGACCTGCGGCGGCGCCATCTTCTTGCCGCGCACTTCCACCCAGGCGTCGCCGTTGTCGGCCGCGGCGATGGTGAAGGGCATCAGGCCGATGTCCTTCTGCACTTCCTTTTCAGCGAACTTGCGGCCGATCAGGCGCTTCACCGCGTACAGCGTGTTGCGTGGGTTGGTGACGCTCTGGCGCTTGGCGCTGGCGCCGACCAAGATCTCGCCATCTTCCTGGTAGGCAATGATGGACGGCGTGGTGCGCGCACCTTCGCTGTTCTCGATAACCTTGGTGGTGTTGCCTTCCATGACCGCCACGCACGAATTCGTGGTGCCCAGGTCAATGCCGATGATCTTTCCCATGTCTTGGCTCCTTCAGGAGTGATTTCAGTTGTTCTTGAGTTGCGGCTAAGTCACCGGCTTTCAAGGCCGCCGGTGCTAGATGCAGGTCAGCTTTGGGCTTGCGGCGTCATTTGGCTGCGGCCACCGTCACCAGGGCCGGGCGCAGCACGCGGTCGGCGATCAGGTAACCCTTCTGCAGCACCGCGACCACCGTGCCGGCGTCCACGTCAGCCGGCACCACGCTGATGGCCTGGTGCTGGTGCGGGTCGAACTTGGTGCCCGCGGGCGGGGCGATGACCAGCACCTTGTTGCGTTCCAGCGCAGCCGTCAGCTGCCGCAGCGTGGCATGCACACCTTCCAGCACCTGCGCCGTGGGGGCATCGGGCATGGCGATGGCCGCTTCCAGGCTGTCCTTCACGGGCAGCAGGCTGTCGGCGAAGCTTTCGATGGCGAACTTGCGCGCCTTGGAGACTTCTTCTTCAGCACGGCGGCGGGTGTTCTCGGCCTCGGCCTTGGCGCGCAGGAAGGCGTCGGAGGCTTCGGTGAGTCTGGCCTGCAGATCGGCCAGCTGGCTGTCCGGGCTTGGCGTGCTGCTGTCTTGGGCGGGGGTGGCCGAAGCGTGCGCCTCGGCGGCGGGGTTTGCGGGATTGGGTGTCTCGTTCATGGCGGATGACGTTGGCTCGCGGAAGACATGGGGACAGCGCCCTGGTCTTCAAGAGGGTCTTTGCAAGTTTTTCGGGTTGGCGACCTGGCCGCCGGCACGGGCCTATACCTCGTCGGCGCTGGCGCTCCAACGGTTCCAGTCGGCCAGCTTGCGCCGGTCACGCTTGGTGGGGCGGCCTTGTTCGATGGTCTGCGCCGGTTCGGCCGCCACCCGGCGCTGCTCCGCAGCCTTCTCGCGACGGGTGACGCTGTCCGGTGTCTCGACATACAGCGCCTGGGCCACGGGCGCCGGACCGCGCACATGGCTGATCGCCTTCACCTCCACCGTGCGCAGCACGTCGCCCTGGCGCAGTTCCAGCAGGTCCCCCGGCTTCAACTCGCGTGAAGGCTTGGCGGACTGGCCGTTGACCTGGACCCGGCCCTTGCCGACCTCATCGGTCGCCAGGCCGCGGGTCTTGTAGAAACGCGCGGCCCACAGCCACTTGTCCAGTCGCATGCGGCTGCGTTCGTCGTCTTTGGGATCAGGTCGCATGGTCAGAGGTGTTCAAGCGCGGCCAGCGGCAGACGGACCGAAGCGTCCAGCCCGCCGCCGACGCGGTTGAGCAGTGTGAGGCTGCCGCCCAGGGTCCGCACGATCTCCTGGCAAATGGCCAAGCCCAGGCCCGAGCCGGCCTGCGGCCCCGCCGCGGCAAAGGGCTGGAAGAGATGGCCGCGCTGCGCTTCAGGAATGCCCGGCCCGCTGTCGCTGATGCACAGCAGCGCCTGGCCGCCTTCGCAGCGCAGGCGCACGGTCAGCGGCTGGCCCGCCGGGCTGTGCTTCAGCGCGTTGTGCAGCAGATTGCGAGTCAGTTCGCGCAAAGCCCATTCGTGCGCGCGGACAGTGGCGGCTTCGGTTTGGATGTCGAAGTCCACCGCCGCGTCGGCGATCAGCGGCGACAAGTCCAACGCCACAGCGCGCACGATGGCATCCCAGGCCAGTTGCGGCAAGGCCTCAGCCAGGCCCTGGTGGCGCAGCTGTTCCACCTTGGCCAGGGCCAGCATCTGGTTGGCGAGATTGGTGGCACCTTCCACCGTGACGCTGATCTCGGCCAACGCCTGAGCGGGGTCGATGTCACCCCGGCGCGCCGACTGCACCTGCACCTTCAACACGGCCAGCGGGGTGCGCAGCTGGTGCGAGGCGTCGCGCACGAAGCGCATCTGGTGCCCCAGCAGTCCCGCTGCACGCGCCATGAAGGTGTTGGTGGCTTCCACGATGGGCTGCAGCTCGCGTGGCGCGCCGGCCGTGGGCAGGGGCGACAGGTCGGCTTCGTCGCGGGCGCGGATCTCTTCGCTCAGCAGCCGCACCGGGCGTGTGGCGCGCTGCACGACAAAGACCACCACCAGGGCGATCAGCCCCATCAACGCGGCCTGCTGCCACAGCGTGTGCACCAGCAGGTCACGGGCCAGGCTGCGGCGCAGTTCCAGTGTCTCCGCCACCTGGATGGTGGCCATGCCCTGGCCCACCGGCCCGGCCACGGGCTGCAGCAGCACGGCCATGCGCACCGGCTGGCCGCGGTAGGTCTCGTCATAGAAGGTCACCAGGGCCGCATAGGGCCGGCCGGCATCGTTGCCCGGGCGCGCCGCGGGCAGGTCCTCGAAGCCCGACACCACTTCGCCGCGGAAGCCGCGCACCCGGTAGTAGAGCCGGCTGCGGTTGTCGGCTTCAAAGGCCTCCATGGCGCTGTAGGGCAGGTCGGCGTGCAGCGCGGGACCACGCGGGGTGGCGGTCACCTGCAACTGTTCGCCTATCGCCTTGGCCGATGCCAGCAGCGTGCGGTCGTAGGCCGTGTCAGCGGAGCGCAGGGCTTGTGCGTAGAGGCTCACGGCGTTGATCACCACAAAGGCCAGCACCGGCACAAGGATGCCCACCAGCAGCCTGCGGCGCAGGGAATGGCCCTGGGGTGGCCGCTTTTGTGGACGTGGTGGCGGCCGTTCGGATGTGCTCAAGCCGGCTCTTTCAACAGGTAGCCCAGCCCACGCAGCGTCACCAACTGCACCGTGCCGGGTGGCAGCTTTTTGCGCAGGCGGTAGACGACCACCTCGATGGCATCCGCCTGCACCTGGGGTTCGTCCGCAAAGACCAGGTCAGTGAGCCTGTCCTTGGCCACAGCCTGGCCGGGCCGGGCCAATAGGGCGCGCAGCAGCGCGGCCTCGCGCGCCGTCAGGTCCAGGGCCTGGCCGCGCAGGTAGACGGCGCCATTGTTGGCGTCGGCATGCAGGCCGCAGAACTCCTGCACCTGCTGGCGGCCGTCGCGCGCCAAGCCGCGGCGGGCCAGGGCGCGCACACGGGCTTCCAGCTCGTCCAGGTCGAAGGGTTTGGTCAGGTAGTCGTCGGCGCCGGTGTTGAGGCCCAACACACGGTCACCCACCGCGCCGCGTGCGGTGATGACCAGCACGGGCGTGCTGAGTCCGTCGGCTCGTGCGGCGGCCAGCACGCTGAGGCCGTCTTCACCGGGCAGGCTCAGGTCCAGCAGCACCACGTCGGGCACGCTGGCGCGCCAGCGGTCCAGTGCCCGGCTGCCGTCACCGCAGACGACCACCTGCACGCCACGCCGCTCAAAGCTGCGCTGCAGCGTGGTCTGCATGGCGGTGTTGTCTTCGATGAGCAGCAGTTTCATGATCCGGGCTAATTTTGGCCTCAGACACGGTCAGGGTTTCCCTGGGCCGCTCGACAGCCGATTGACAGCGCCACGGCCGAACATGCCGGCACACGCTTCCCATCAAAACCCGCAGCAGGAGACAAACCCATGCGCCGCGACCACTTCCTCAAGTCCATGGCCGCCCTGGCCGCCGCAGGTGTGCTGCCCATGCAGGCCCGCGCCGCCACCAACCTGAAGATGATGATCCCCGCCAACCCGGGCGGTGGCTGGGACACCACGGGTCGGGCCTTGGGCAAGGCACTGCAGGAAGCCGGCGCCTCGGCTGTGCAGTTCGAAAACAAGGGCGGCGCGGCCGGTGCCATCGGCCTGGCGCAGTTTGTCAACGCCGCCAAGGGCGACCCGAACGCGCTGATGGTGATGGGCGCCGTGATGCTGGGCGGCATCATCACCGGCAAGCCGCCGGTGACGGTGACACAGGCCACGCCGCTGGCGCGCCTGACCAGCGAATACAACGTCTTCGTGCTGCCGGAGAACTCACCGCTGAAGACCATGAAGGACGTGGTCGAGCAGATGAAGAAGGACCCGGGCAGCGTCAAGTGGGGCGGTGGTTCGCGCGGTTCCACGGAACACATCGCCGCGGCCATGCTGGCCCGTGAAGTGGGTGTGGACCCGGCGCGCATCAACTATGTGCCCTTCCGCGGCGGCGGCGAGGCCGTGGCGGCCATCCTGGGCGGCAATGTCACCGTGGGCGGCAGCGGCTACAGCGAGTTCCAGCAGTACATCGAAACCGGCAAGATGAAGGGCATAGGCGTCACCTCGCCCACACGCCTGAAGGGCATCAGCATCCCGACGATGAAGGAGCAGGGCTACAACGTGGAGATCGGCAACTGGCGCGGTGTCTATGGCGCACCGGGCATCACACCGGACCAGCGCAAGGCGCTGATCGACATGGTCGTGAAGGCCACCAAGTCCAAGGCCTGGGCCGAGGCGCTGGAGAAGAACGGCTGGGCGCCGGCGCTGATGACGGGCAAGGACTTCGAGGAGTTCGTGGACCGTGAATTCGCCAGCCTGCGCGCCACCATGGTCAAGGCCGGCATGGTCTGAACGGGCAGCCCACCATGTCCACCAGCGCTGCATCCAGCACCAAGCACCAGACGATCATCGGCGGCTGCACGCTGCTGCTGGGCGGCTTGATTGCGTTTGGCGCCACGTCCATTCCCAGCAATGCCGGCTATGCCGGTGTCGGCCCCAACTTCCTGCCCTGGGTGGTGGCTGCGGTGCTCTGCATCTGCGGCTTCTGGCTGGTGGTGGACGCGCAGCGCGGCGGCTGGCGTGACGTGGAAGAGCCCTCCGGCGCGCCGCAAGGTGACTGGGGCGCGATGGCCTGGGTGGCGGCGGGTGTGGCGGCCAACGCGGCGCTGATCACCACGGTGGGCTTCATCCTGGCCTGCACGCTGTGCTACATGCTGGCCGTGCGCGGCCTGCGCGGTGCCGAGGGCAAGCCGCATGGCGGCCTGCGGGGCCTGGCCATCGACTTCGCCACCGGCTTCCTCATCGCAGGCCCGGCCTTCTGGTTGTTCACCCAGGTGTTGGCCATCAACCTGCCCGGGCTGACCGGCACCGGTTGGCTCTGAGCCCGGGGCCCTGACATGGATATCCTGAATCAGCTCTTCGCCGGACTGGCCACGGCGGCCACACCGATCAACCTGCTGTGGGCCTTTCTCGGCTGTGCCTTGGGTACCGGCATTGGCGTGTTGCCGGGCCTGGGGCCTGCAGTCACCGTGGCCATGCTGCTGCCGATCACGTCGCAGGTGGAGCCCACCGCGTCGATGATCTTCTTCTGCGGCATCTACTACGGCGCGATGTACGGCGGCTCTACGACGTCCATTCTGCTCAACACGCCCGGCGAGACCGGCACCATGGTGACGGCGCTGGAAGGCTTCAAGATGGCCAAGAACGGCCGCGCCGGTGCGGCGCTGGCCACCAGCGCCATCGGCAGCTTTGTGGCCGGAACCATCGCCACCGTGCTGGTCACGTTGTTTGCGCCCTATGTGGCGCACTACGCTGTGCAGCTGGGGCCACCGGAATACTTCATGCTGATGCTGCTGGCCTTCACCACGGTGAGTGCAGTGCTGGGCAAAAGCACGCTGCGCGGCATGACAGCCTTGTTCCTTGGGCTGGCCGTGGGCCTGGTGGGCCTGGACCAAATCACCGGCCAGGTGCGCTACACGGGCGGTGTGCCCGAATTCATGGACGGCATTGAAGTGGTGCTGGTGGCGGTGGGCCTGTTTGCCGTTGGCGAGTGTTTCTACACGGCGCTGTACGAAGGCAAGGCCGAAGCGCAGATGAACAAGATGGGCAGCGTGCACATGACACGCGAGGAGTGGCGGCGTTCCTGGCCCGCCTGGCTGCGCGGCACGGCCATCGGCTTCCCATTCGGCACCATTCCCGCCGGCGGCACCGAGATTCCGACCTTCCTGAGCTACGGCGTGGAGCGCAAGCTCAGCAAGCACAAGGGCGAGTTCGGCACCACAGGAGCCATCGAAGGCGTGGCCGGACCGGAAGCCGCCAACAACGCTGCGGTGACGGCCACCCTGGTGCCGCTGCTGACGCTGGGCATCCCAACCAGCGTGACCACGGCCATCCTGCTGTCAGCCTTCCAGAACTACGGCCTCAACCCGGGCCCGCAGCTGTTCCAGACCAGCGGCGCGCTGGTGTGGGCGCTGATCGCCAGTCTTTACATCGGCAATGTGATGCTGCTGGTGCTGAACCTGCCGCTGGTGGGCATGTGGGTGAAGCTGCTGAAAATCCCGCGGCCGCAGCTGTACGCGGGCATCCTGATCTTCGCCACCATCGGCGTCTACGGCATGCGCCAGAGCGCGTTCGACCTGTTCCTGATGCTGGGCATTGGCCTCATCGGTGTGCTGATGCGGCGTTTTGACTTCCCCACCGCGCCGGTCATCGTGGGCATGATCCTGGGCCCGCTGGCTGAAGCGCAGATGCGCAACGCGCTGAGCATCGGGGAAGGCAAGTGGGGCGTGTTCCTGGAGCGGCCGGTGTCCGCCGTCCTGCTGGCCCTGGTGGTGACCGTGCTGGTTCTGCCGCGGCTGCTGAAGCTGCGCAAGCGCGGCTGAGGGCCGGTTGCTAGGCTAGTCGTTCAGTCGGTCGCACCCAACTCCAGCGCGCGGCTGCGCTGTTCGGCCAGCGCCTGCGGGTCGGGCGTTTGCTGGGTGTCCCAGCCGCCCAGGTGCTTTTCGGCCAAGCTGGCCAGTGCGGTGATCCAGGCGTTGTCGTCGTTCAGGCAAGGCACGTAGTGGAAGCGCTCGCCGCCCGCCGCCAGGAAGGCGTCACGCACTTCCAGGGCGATCTCTTCCAGCGTTTCCAGGCAGTCGGCGACGAAGCC
>JANOAM010000145.1:0-2126 GCA_031411215.1 Betaproteobacteria bacterium | reverse complement strand
GCTCGACGCCGACGGCGGCGTGCCCAGCTGGAACCCGCAGAACAGCGACGGCAAGTTCGACGGCGAGATCACGCTGCGCGAAGGCCTGGTGCGCTCCAAGAACCTGGTCAGCGTGCGGGTGCTGAAGGAAGTGGGCCTGAATAACGCCCGCGACTGGGTCGCCCGTTTCGGCTTTGACCGCAACAAGCAACCCGACAACCTGACGCTGGCGCTGGGCAGCGGCAGCGTCACGCCGCTGCAGATGGCGCAGGGTTACGCGGTGTTTGCCAACGGCGGCCACCGCGTGACGCCGGTGCTGATCGAAAAGATCCTGGACGCCAGGGGCCAGGTGCTGTTTGAAGCGCCGCCGCCGCAAGCGCTGTCCGAGGCCAACCGGGTGGTGCCCGCGCGCAATGTGTTCATCGTCAACACGTTGCTGCGCGACGTGACGCTGCGTGGCACGGCTGCGAAAGCTCAAGCCCAGCTTCAGCGGCCGGACCTCTACGGCAAGACCGGCACCACCAACGACGCCGTGGACGCCTGGTTTGCCGGCTGGGCGCCGGGTGCGGTGGGTGTGGCCTGGGTGGGCCACGACGACCCGGAAAGCCTGGGCGAACGCGAAAGCGGCGGTGGCCTGGCGCTGCCGGTCTGGATAGACACCATGACGCGTGTGTTGAAGGGTGTGCCCCCGCAGCCCCTGCTGCCGCCGGAAGGTGTGGTGCAGGTGGGCCACGACTGGCGCTTCAGCGAATGGGCCGAAGGCGGCTTCATGACCCGCGTCGGCGAGCCGCCCTTGCCGCCGGCCGTTCCGGACGCCGTTGCGCCACCTTCCGTACCACCCGCACCGGCCGCCAGCCGCTGACCGCTGACCGCGCCCAAGCTACGCGCCAACCTGTCGCTGCATTCCCTTGCATGCGGCCAGGCATTCCCGGATGGCGCACCATCCACCGGACTGCGAACCTTCAAAGTTGATTGCCCAGGAGCACACCTTGACCCGAACGACCTTCTCCCCCACCGCCGTCTTCGCGCTGACCAGCCTGGTGCTGGCCGGCTGCGCCGCCGCCCCCACTTCTGCCAACTTGCTTCAGCAGGCCGAAGCGGCCCTGCAGGGCAGCGCAGCCGCCAAGTCGCTGGTGGTCACGGGCAATGGCACGGGCAACACCTTCGGGCAAGCCTGGCAGCCCACCATGGCCTGGCCGGGGCTGAACTACTCGACGCTCAAGCGCAGCTACAACCTGGACACCGGCGCGTTCTCTGAAGAGTTCGCCCGCGCACGCAGCGAACCCACCGGAGGTGGCGCCATGCCGTTGATGGGCACGGGCGAACAACGCGCCACGGGTTTTGCGCGGGACGGCTTTGCCTGGTCACCCGCGGGCCCGGGTGCCTTCACCGCCGGCCCTGTCGCCCTGCCCGGCCGCGTCAACGACCTCTGGACCACCACGCCGCAAAGCGCGCTGGCAGCCGCCAAACGCTACAACGCCGTGGCCGGCCAACGCAGCGAGGGCAGCAAGACCGTCAACACCCTGAGCTTCAGCGTGCCCGGCCAACTGCGGGCCATGCTGGTGCTGGACGAACGCGGCCTGGTGACACGTGTCGATTCCGTCATGCCGCACCCGGTGCTGGGCGACACGCCGGTGAGCACAGAGTTCCTGGACTACGCGCCCACGGCCGCCATCGGCGGCCTGTTCCCGCAGCGCATCCGCCAGTCGCAAGGTGGTTTCCCTGTGCTGGACCTCAAGGTCACCGCCGTCACCGCAGGCCCGGTGGACATCACCGTGCCAGACAACATCAAGACCTTCACCGAAAACGTGAACGTGCAGCCCGCCGCACCGGGTGTGTGGTTCCTGGCTGGCGGCTCGCACAACAGCGTGGCCATTGAATTGAGTGACCAGATCGTGCTGGTGGAAAGCCCGCTGTACGACGGTCGTGCGCTGGCGGTGATGGCTGCGGCCAACAAGCTGGTGCCGGGCAAGACGGTGAAAACCGTCATCAACAGCCACCACCATTTCGACCATGCCGGCGGCCTGCGTGCGGCCGTGGGCGAAGGTGCGCAGCTGATCACCAGCAGCATGGCCAAGCCCTATTTCGAACGCATCTTTGCCAACCCCAACAGCGTGGCGCCGGACCGCCTGGCGCAGAGCGGCAGG
>JANOAM010000144.1:0-5270 GCA_031411215.1 Betaproteobacteria bacterium | reverse complement strand
GGTGCCGACGGCATCACCGTGCACCCGCGGCCGGACGAGCGCCATATCCGCAGCCAGGACGTGCACGAACTGGCTGCGCTGATGAAAGCCTGGCCGCAGGCCGACTACAACATCGAAGGCAATCCCTTTCACAACCTGATGGACTTCATCAGGGCCGTGAAGCCGCAGCAGGCCACCTTCGTGCCCGACAGCGAAGGCCAGTTCACCAGCGATCACGGCTGGGACCTTGCGGTCGATGGCGCGCGTGTGAAGCCGCTGATAGACGAATGCCATGCGCTGGGTGTGCGTGTGAGTCTCTTCATGGACGCCGACCCCGCCGCCATGGCCCTGGCCCGCGCCGTGGGAGCCGACCGTGTCGAGCTCTACACCGAGCCCTATGCCGCGGCGCATGGCAAGCCCGAACAAGGCGCACAACTGCGGGCCTTCGCGGCCGCGGCAGCCGCCGCACAAGCGCAAGGCCTGGGCGTCAACGCGGGCCACGACCTCAACCGCGACAACCTCACCGACTTCCTGCGCGCCGTGCCCGGCGTGTTGGAGGTCAGCATCGGCCACGCGCTCATCGCCGACGCGCTGGAGCTGGGCATGGCCGAAACCGTTCGTGCCTATCAGCGATGCATCCGTGCGAGCGTGATCGCATGATCGTTGGCATAGGCACCGACGTGTGCGACATCCGCCGCATCGCCGCCACCATGGAGCGCCGCGGCGACCGCTTCGCCGAACGGGTGCTGGGCCCGGCCGAACTGCAGGTCTGGCGCGCCCGTACCGCACGCACGCCTGTGCGTGGCCTGCGTTTTGTCGCCACACGTTTTTCGGCCAAGGAAGCCTTCAGCAAGGCCATAGGCCTGGGCATACGCAGCCCCATGACCTGGCGCGGCTGCGAGATCCTCAACGAGCCCAGCGGCAAGCCCTTCATCCAGCTCAACGGCGAATTGAAGGCCTGGTTCGAAGCCCAGGGCTGGACAGCCCACGTCACCGTCACCGACGAAACCGACTACGCGGCCAGCTTCGTCGTGGTCGAAAAGAGCACCACCACCCCATGACCTACCCGCACGCTCCCGTCGTCCTCGACATCGCCGGCACCACGCTCAACAAGCAGGACCGCCAGCGCCTGAAGAACCCGCTCACCGGCGGCCTGATCCTCTTCGCGCGCAACTGGCAGAACCGCCTGCAGCTCACCGAGCTGACGGCCGAGATCAAGTCCCTGCGCCCCGATGTGTTGGTCTGCGTGGACCACGAAGGCGGCCGCGTGCAGCGCTTCCGCACCGACGGTTTCACCGCCTTGCCTGCCATGCGCACGCTGGGCGAGCTGTGGATGAAGGACGCCATGACCGCGACCGACGCCGCCAGCGCCGCTGGCTTTGTGCTGGCTGCCGAGTTGCGTGCCTGCGGCGTGGACTTGAGCTTCACGCCAGTGCTGGACCTGGACCACGGCGGCAGCTCCGTTATCGGCGACCGCGCCTTCCACCGCGACGCGCGTGTCGCCGCGTTGCTGGCCAAGAGCCTCATGCACGGCCTCTTGCGCGCTGGCATGGGCAACTGCGGCAAACACTTCCCGGGCCACGGCTTCGTCAAGGCTGACAGCCACACCGCAGTGCCCGTGGACAAGCGCAGCTTGAAGGCCATCCTGGCCGACGACGCCAAGCCCTACGAATGGCTGAGCACCACGCTCACCGCCGTGATGCCGGCGCACGTGGTCTACCCCAAGGTAGACAGCCACCCGGCCGGCTTCTCGCCGCGCTGGCTGAAGGAGATCTTGCGCGGCCAGATGGGCTTCACCGGCGCCGTGCTCAGCGACGACCTGAGCATGGAGGGTGCCCGCCATCTGCAAGGTGGCCTGCTCAGCTACGCCGAGGCGGCCGCGATGGCCCTGGACGCCGGCTGCGACCTGGTGCTGCTGTGCAACCAGAGCCTGGATGGCGGCGTGGCGGTGGACGCTCTGCTCTCAGGCCTGACGCAGGCGGCGCACGACGGCCGCTGGCATCCGGACCCTGACAGCGAACAGCGCCGTCAGGCACTGCTGCCTCAGACCCCGCCGCTCAGCTGGGACGCGCTCATGCACGACCCGTCTTACCAGCACGCGCTGGAACGCCTGCCTTGACAGCCGTTCTGACGACCGGGACCGTGCCGCTGCTTTCGCGCACCACCAGTTCAGTCGGCAGTTGCACCGGTGCGGCCTTGCCGCCCGCGGCCACGCGCAGCAGCATGTCCACCATGGCCGCACCCGCCTGGTCAATCGACTGGCGGACGGTGGTGATGGACGGGTGCAGGTGGCGCGCCAATTCCACGTCGTCGTAGCCCACCACACGCACCTCGTCGGGCACGCGGATGCCACGCGCACGCAAGGCGTTGATGGCCGTCATGGCCAGCAGGTCTGAACAGGCAAAGATGGCGTCGAAATCCTGCCCCTGGTCCAGGCGGGCCTCGATCAGCGGGCGTGCCAGGTCGGCCTGGAAGGGCACGTCGATCTGCAGCCTGTCGGCGCTGGCAATGCCGCGGGCCTGCAGCGCGCTGCGGTAGCCCTCATGGCGGCGAGCCACCTCGGGCATGGTCACGTCGCCCATGAAGAGGATGTGGCGGCAGCCCTGGTCCAGCAGGTGGTCCGCGGCCAGGCGGCCGCCGGCCACGTTGTCGCTGCCCACGGTGCAGTACATCTGGCCCGCCAGCTGTGAGCCCCACACCACGATGGGCACACCGCGCAGGGCCAGGCTGTTGAGCTGGTCATGGTGGCCCCACTGGCCCACCAGCAGCACGCCGCAGGCGCGGCCCGTGTCCACCAACTGGCTGGCCATGTCCAGGCGGTCGGCATCCACGCGCGACAGCAGCATGTCGTAGCCGCGGTCGGTGGCGGCGTCGGCGATGGAGCCCATCAAGGCCAGGAAAAAAGGGTCGGACACCTGCTGGTGCGTCTTGCGGTCCATCGGGATGACCAAGCCAATGGTCTTGTTCTGGCGCAGGCGCAGGTTCTGTGCACCGACATTGATGGTGTAGTTGAGCTGGCGCGCCAGGTCGGCAACCCGCGCACGTGTCTCGGCGTTGATCAGCGGGCTGCCGGACAGCGCACGCGACACGGTGGACACCGACACGCCGGCCATGCGCGCCACGTCGGACATCTGCAAGCGGCTGGGTCGGTGGGCGACGGGTTCGGCAGATGGCGTCGTGCCGGGATCAGCGGCCGGCGCTTTGCGGGAAGGCATGGACGGCGCGATCGTGTGCAGCGATCGTGTGCATCGGAAGTGGCGCGGATTCTCACATGGCGCCACGCGCGGCCGGCAGTGGCTCAGGCGCGCCGCGGCGCTACCGACTCGCGCAAGACCAGAGGCCCTTCGATCTTGGTCAGCGTGCGCCGCACCAGGCCCGCGCCGGCGACACGGCGGGCCAGCAGCAGTTCCACCGCGGCCTGGCCCATTTCGTAGTTGGGCAGCACCACCGTGCTCAGCGGCGGGTGTGTGTGGCGCGATACCTCCTGGTCGTCGTAGCCCACCACCGACACATCGTCGGGCACACGCAGGCCCAGCTGTTTCAGGGCCTCCAGCGCACCCAGCGCCATCAGGTCGTTGGCGCAGAAGATGGCGGTGGGCGGCTTCGCCAGCTTCATCAGGTGCAGGGTGTGGTCGAAACCGCTGCCGCTCATCCAGTCGCCGTCGCGGACCAGGGCGGGGTCCAGCGGCAGGTCGGCCGTGGCCAGCGCGCGGCGGTAGCCTTTCAAGCGGTCCTTGGCGGCTTCCATCCAGGGTTCGCCGTTGATGAAACCGATGCGGCGGTGGCCACGGCTGATCAGGTGTTCCGTGGCCGTGTGGCCACCGGCCAGTTCGGCTGGCACCACGGCCGGCGCGCTGTGCGCCGCGTCGTGGCAGTTCAGCAGCACCAGGGGCAGGCTCAACGGCAAGTTCTGCAGGCTGACCGGCACCGTGACGCCGCGCGTGAAGATGGTGGAGTAGATGAAGCCCACCAAGCCCGGCAGCGTCTTCAGCGTGGTGATGGCCGCGGCTTCCTGTTCCGCGTTGTTGCGGGTGACGGCGATGTGCAGCAGGCAGCCCTGCTGCCAGGCCGCGTCGCGCGCGCCGTCGATGCTCACCACCGGGTGTGGGCTGGTCGAGATCTCGTCCACCAGGTAGCCGATGACCGGTTGCTGCTTCACGGTTGAAGCCACGGCCGCAGGCCCGGCCGGCACGCGCCTGGCCAGCTGGTAGCCCAGCTGCTGGGCAGTGTCCAACACACGGACCCGGGTCTCGGCGGCCAGGCGCGCTCCGCTGACCTGGTTCAGCACCATGGACACGGTGGACTGCGACACGCCCGCGGCCTGTGCCACGTCCGTCATCGTGGGCCGGCGCAGACCCGACGTGGGCTTCCCCGCGGGCTTCTTGGCGCGCTTCCTGGCGGTCGTCATCGGTACCCGTGTCTCAGCGCCAGCGGCCTGCGCCGGCGGAGGCATGGCACACATGCACGGTGCCACGTTCACCGCTGGGGCTGCGGTACTGGCTCTCCACGGCCGTGCGCGCGGCATCCACGCGCTTGGCCGGCATCACGGCCACCACGCAGCCGCCAAAGCCGCCACCGGTCATGCGTGCGCCGCCTTCGCTGCCGATCGCGTCGCGCAGGATCTGCGCCAGTTGGTCGATGGCCGGCGTGGTGATTTCGAAGTCGGCGCGCATGGACTCGTGCGACTGGGCCATCAGTTCACCCAGGTGCTGCAAGTCACCGCGCTTCAAGGCGTCAGCGGCCTGCAGCGTGCGCTGGTTCTCGGTGATGACGTGGTGGGCGCGGCGGTGGGTCACCTCGTCCAGGCCGCCAGCGCGTGCCTGCAGCAGCGCCAGGTCGGCGTCGCGCAGCGCCTTCAGGCCCAGGTGGTGTGCGGC
This sequence comes from Betaproteobacteria bacterium, assembly GCA_031411215.1. GTDB lineage: Bacteria > Pseudomonadota > Gammaproteobacteria > Burkholderiales > Burkholderiaceae_C > Rubrivivax. The sequence continues at coordinate 414 of JANOAM010000144.1, read as the reverse complement.
GGCTTCACATTGCTGGCGCCGTTCGTTGTAGGCGCTGTCCACGAGGCCACGTTTGATGGCGGACTCCACGATCACCACCACTGCGCCTTCGGGCATGGGCACGGCCGTGGTCTGCAGGCTGCGGCAATCGATCAGCAGCGCGTGGCCGGCTTCACCGCGCGCGGAGATCAGCTGGTCCATCACACCACACTGGCAGCCCACGAAGGCGTTTTCCGCCCGCTGCGCGATCAGTGCCAAGTCCGTCGGCGTGAGTGCGGTGTCGTTCATCATCAGCTGCCAGGCCTGGGCCACCGCCACTTCCAGCGAGGCCGACGACGACAGCCCCGCGCCGCGTGGCACGTCACCTGCGATGGCGACATTGGCGCCCTGCAGCGGGAGGCCGCGCTCCTGCATCACCGACAACACGCCGCGCAC
>JANOAM010000143.1:0-9856 GCA_031411215.1 Betaproteobacteria bacterium | reverse complement strand
CCAGTACTACCTGACGCTGCGCGTGAAGATGTGATGAGGCGGTGGCCTGTTCTTGCAGCGGCGGCGCTGCTGGCCTGCGCCAGTATTGGCACCAGGGCGCAGGCCCTGGACGCCGCCGCGTACAAGGACATGTCGCTGGCTGCTGCGGACCTGAGGCCCGGACGCACGCTGATCTGGGCCTTTGCCACGGGTGAGTGTGGCCAGGAGCGTTGGACCGGTGCCGCCGACACGGCGGCCTTCGCTGAGGCGCAAGTCAAGCGCTTTGTCGCGGCTGGTGTGGACTACATGGTCAGCACCGGCGGTGAAGCCGGCATCTTCACTTGCGGCAGTGACGCCGGCATGCAGGCCTTCGTGGCGCGCTACGACTCGCCACGTTTGCGCGGGCTGGACTTCGACATCGAGGGCAAACAGACGCCAGAGCAGATCGACGCCCTGGTGCAGCGCGCCAAGGCCCTGCAGCGGCAACGGCCTGCACTGCGCCTGAGCTTCACGCTGGCCACCCACGCCGGCAGCGACGGCAGTCTGCGCAGCCTGAACGCCACTGGCGAGAGGGCCGTGGAAAGCCTCAAGCGCCACGGCCTGGACACGGCCGTGCTGAACCTGATGGTGATGAACTACGGCCCGGCTGACAGGCGCTGGTGCGTGCTGCGCGATGGCGTAACCACGCCGTCCTGCGACATGGGTTTGTCGGCCGTGGTGGCGGCGCGCAACGTCCACGCCAAGTACGCTTGGCCCATGAAGCAGATTGCACTGACGGCCATGCTGGGCGAAAACGATGTCGCCGGGAATGTCTTCACGCCTGCCGACGCCGAGCAGCTGGTGCCCGCTGCGCGTGCGCTGGGGCTGGCCGGCGTGCACTGGTGGTCGCTGGACCGCGACCAACCCTGCGCGCCGGGCAGCGTGCGTGTGTCACCCCTGTGCCACAGCCTGCCCGGCGTGCCAGCCGGGCGCTTTGCCGCCATCCTGCAAGGGCCATGAAGCCGCTGCCCGAGTGGCAGGGGATCGACCGTGCCCGCTTCGACCAGGAGATCGTGCCGCGTGCGGAACCCGCGGTGTTGCGCGGCCTGGTCGCGTCGTGGCCGGCGGTGGCGCTGGCGCGCGAATCGGACGTGGCCTTGTGCCAATACCTGGCCTCGCTGGACAGCGGACGCGAGGCCGACGCCCTGATGGTGCCGCCGGGCAAGGCCGGCCGCATCTTCTATGACGACAGCGGCAGCGGCTTCAACTACCTGCGCAACCGGCTGCCAATCTCGCGCGTGATGGAGCAACTGCTGCGCTACGCGCATTTTGCCGACCCACCTGCGGTGGCCGTGCAAAGCGCCTTGATTGCCGACTGCGCGCCCGGCTTCCTGGCCGGCCACAGCCAGCCACTGCTGGACGCCAGCGTGGCACCGCGCCTGTGGCTGGGCAACCGCATCGTCACGCCGGCGCATTTCGACGAGTCACACAACATCGCCTGCGTGGTGGCCGGCGAGCGCCGCTTCACCTTGTTCCCACCGGAGCAGATCGCCAACCTGTACATCGGCCCGCTGGGCCACGCGCCCACCGGCACGCCGATCAGCCTGGTCGACTTCGCGCGTCCCGACCTGGAGCGCTTTCCACGCTTCGCCGACGCGTTGCAGGCCGCGCAAAGCGCCGAGCTGGGTCCGGGCGACGCGATCTACATCCCACCGTTGTGGTGGCACCACGTGGTGTCGCTGGCGCCGCTGAACCTGCTGGTCAACTACTGGTGGAAGCAGCCTGCGGACATACCGTCTGCGCTGGACGCGTTGCTGCACACGTTGCTGGCGCTGGGCGAGTTGCCGCCAGCGCAGCGCCAAGCCTGGCAGGCGCTGTTTGCGCACTGGGTCTTTGACGCCGACGAGGCCAGCTTGGCCCACCTGCCGCCCGCGCTGCTGGACAGGCACGGCGCCCGGACCCCGGCGTTGCGGGTCCAGGTGAGGCAGTTCCTGGCCCAGCGCCTGTCGGGCTCCGACACGACGTGACCGCACGCGAGCCGCACGCAAGCTGCGCGTAAACCGCGCGTAAAGCCGGGCCTACCCCGTCGTCGGGGGTTCACGGCTGAACGTTGAACCGGCGGAGTCCGACTTCAGGAGTTCGTCATGTCTCTCAAGACCCCTCTTGCTTCAGTGACCACCCGCCGTGGCCTGCTGGTGGCCCTGGGTGCCAGCGCCCTGCTCAGCGCCTGCATCGTGGTGCCAGCCGGCCACCCGGTGCCGCGCCGGGATGGCCCGCCCCCGCCCGATGACGACCGCGACGTGGTGGGCACCGCGCCGCCTGCCCCGCAGGTGGACGTGGTGGTGGCGCCGCCGGGCCCAGGCTACTTCTGGATCACCGGCTACTGGGGCTGGGTGGGCGGCCGCCACGTGTGGATAGGCGGCCGCTGGGAAGCCCACCGCCCGGGCTGGGCCTGGGTGCCCTGGGTCTGGGTGCCGCACCGCCGCGGCTGGCGCGCTGCACCGGGACACTGGCGCCGCCAGTAGGCCCGCAGGGCGACCCGGCCCCGGCGTGGCCGTGCCGAGGGACGTGTGGCGAGTGGTGAGTGGGATAGGGGCGAGTCGGATACGGGCGTGAGATAGGGCGCGGGATACCAAGGGCGCATCGCCCGGTTGCGGCTGGTTACGATAAAACCGTCCACTCCACCCGATGCCCGAACCGCCGTGAGCGTGCTCCGCCCCTTCCTCTGCCGCCTGTTGCTGGCCGCCACGCTGGCGCTGGTCATGAATGCGGGCGTGCACGCCCAGGCGCAGCCCCAGGCCGAACGCCGCATTGCATTGGTGATCGGCAACAACCGCTACCCCACCGCGCCACTGCACAACCCGGTGAACGACGCGCGCGCCATGGCGCTGTCGCTGGAAAACGCCGGCTTCACGGTGATCCTGAAGCTGGACGCCACGCAGCCCGACCTGCTGGGCGCGTTGCGTGACTTCGGCAACCGGCTGAAGGACGGCGGCCCCGGCACGGCGGGCCTGTTCTACTTTGCCGGCCACGGCATGCAGATCAAGGGCCGCAACTTCCTGATCCCCGTGGGCGCGAACATCGAACACGAAGACGAAGTCACCTACCAGGCGCTGGACGCGCAAGCCGTGATGGACAAGATGGAAAGCGCCGGCAACGGCACCAACATCGTCATCCTGGACGCCTGCCGCAACAACCCCTTTGCACGCAGCTTCCGCAGCGGTCGCCAGGGCCTGGCGCAGATGGACGCCCCGGTGGGCACGCTGGTGGCCTTCTCCACCGCACCGGGCTCGGTGGCCAGCGACGGCAACGGCAGCAACGGGCTGTACACCGCGCACCTGCTCAACGTGTTGCGCAAGCCCGGCCTCAAGGTGGAAGACGTGTTCAAGCAGGTGCGCATGGCCGTGCTGCGCGAATCCGCCTTCCGCCAGGTGCCCTGGGAAGCGTCCAGCCTGGTGGGTGACTTCTACTTCCGCCCGCCCAGCGAGGCGCCGACCTTTGCCTCGGCGCCCGCCGCGCCGGCCGAGCCCATCGACGCCATGGCCATGCTGGACGACGCGCTGTGGAGCGCCGTGAAGGACAGCCGCAGCAGTGCCGACCTGTGGGCCTACCTGAACCGCTTCCCCAATGGCCGCCACGCCAGGACGGCCCGTGCCTTGATGGCCGACCTGGTGGCACCGTCCGCGGGCAGCGGTCAGGGCGCCACCATCGCGCCGGCGCCGCAGGTCACGGACCCGCCGGACAGCGACAACAGCGACGCTGCTGACCGCGAACGCCTGTCCGATGTGGCCGCGGCCCAGCGGCGGGTCGACGAGATCGTGCGCTGGGGCGAGGCCGACACCGACCGCCGCCCCAAGCAGCCGCGCCGAAACGTCAACGGCTTTGCCGAAGGTGACCGCTACCGTTACCGCGTGCTGAACCAAATGAGCATGCGCTACACGGGCGACTTCCTGTGGCGCATCGACCGCATAGACCCCGACGGGGCGCTCTGGATCAACGACGGCCGCCAGCGCCTGGACGCCCTGGGCCAGTTGCGCGGCGGCAACGACGAATTCTCCGGCGAGTGGGTGGACTGGCAGCCGGCTCTTCCGCTGGCTGCGGCGCTGCAGGCGCCAAGTGGCGCGGAACTGCCCGTCAGCGCCACGGTGCAGATGCGGGACGCCGAGGGCCACATCACGCGGGCCCAGTTGCGCGGGCGGCTGATCGGCGGTGTGGCCGAACACGTGATGACGACCGAAGGCCTGACGCCCGTCAAGCGTGTGGAGGCCTACCTGGAAGGCCCAGCCAGCATCGACGGCCGCCAGCCGCACAAGCTGACGATCAACATGTGGTGGTGGTTCCGCGACAAGGTCGGCCTGCCGGTGAAGTTCATGATCGAAGAGCGCCAGGACGATCGCATCGTGCGGCGCAACGCACACGAGATAACGGCCGTGGATGTGCTGAGCCTGGGGCCTTCCAACTGAGGGCTGAGCCCGGACGTGAGGCTGCGGAAGGAGCTTCACGCCTGGCGAAGGCCCGAGCGCGATTTCACGCGTGAGGGCTTGAGCGCTCAGGTCCCGGCTCAGCTCAGCGTGGATGAGGCCAGCGTGTCCATGGCTTGCGCCAGCAGGAAGCCGTCTTCGATGCTCGTCGCCAGCCCTGCGTTGCGCAGCTTCTGCAGCATGCGCCGCGTCAACGAATGGGCGCGCCCGCCGTGGCGGCTGTTGAAGAGGAAGAGGTTGCGCGAAGGGCTCACCCAGCGCAGTTGCGCCGTCAGCCACTGGCCCTGCAGGAACAGGCGGCAGTAGGCACCGGCGTCCAGCGTGGACAGCCAGTCGCCCGGGTCCGCGCCTTGCGCGTCGTCGCCCATGGCCAGCGGCACGGTGGGCAGGCCGGCGTGCAGGTCCAGTGTTGGGTCGGCGGGTGGGCTGTCCGCGGCTTCAGGCCAGGCGCTTGTGGGGTCGTCGGCGCTGTCCTGCACCGGCGGCGGGTCACGCAGCACCGCCTTCAAGTCCGCCAGCTCGGCCTGCACGCGCGTGGGCGGCAGGCCGGCCAGCGTCAGGCCGTCGCTGGCCTGGCGCAGCAGCACCGCACGCTGTGCCGACGACACACGCTGCCCCGGCTTGGCAGTGGCGCGGATCAGGTCGTCGACCACCAGCGCGGCGGCAGCCATTTCACCGCTGTCGGGGCCATGGTGCCGCGCCTGCGCGGCCATGGCCTGCGTCCAGGGGCCGACCAGGAAGCGCCGCAGTTCACCGCAGACCGGCGTGGCCTGCAGCTGCTGCACCAGCTGCAGGCGCAGTTCCGATTCCGTCTCCTCGCGGTCGGCCTGGTGCTGGATGTCGCTGACCTGGTCCAGCAGCGCGCTGGCCTCGCCTTCCAGCAGCTGCGAAGCCACGGCCTGCACCTCGTCGGCGGCTTGCTGACAGGCCTGCAGGTCCAGCTGCGGCGCCTGCTGGATGCGGCGTACCACCTGGTTCAGCGACGTGTGCAGCGTGCCCTGATCCTGCGTGCCCAGGTCTTCGTGCACGGCGCCCACGGCCAGCAGGCGGTCGATCAGCGTCCACCACGGGTGCTCGGGCTTGGACCACAGCGCCGGGTCCTGCTTGACCAGTTCGCGGCCGGCCCATTCCAGCCCTTGCACCAGCTGGCGCGCTGCGGGTGAGACCTCACCCTGTGCACCCAGCTGGTTGAAGAGGCGCTGCATCAACTGGTCCGCCGCCGGCCGCGGCAGCGACGGGCCGCGCTGCCCGGCGGGTGCAGGGTCGGTCAGCAGGCGCAGGCTCAGGCCTGTGTTTTCGGACCCATGCTCGGCTGACAGATCAGAAGCCGGCTCGTCCAATGCCGCAGGCGCCGTGTCACGCGCCCACTGCACCAGGCGTTCCATGGACTGCGCGGCGGCCGCCGGTTCGTCCGGCGACGACAGCTCGCCAGGGCGTGTGGCGTCCGCCGGCACGCGAGTGGCCGCCGCGGTTTGCTTGATGCGGAAGGCCGCCGGCTTCACGCCCCAGCTGTTCAGCAGTTGCGCCTGCTGGCTGTAGACGCTGCGCATTTGCAGGCCCACGGCCGATCCCAACGCGCGCAGCAGCAGCAGCCGTGTGCCGGCTTCCACCGGCAGCCCGGCCAGGCCTTCACGCAGGCCCTGGGCGCAGACCAGCGGGCGCAGCGGCGCGGCCTTGGGGTCGACATGGCCCAGGCGTCGCAGGCTGCTGCACAGCGCGTTGAGTTCCTGCAGTTCGGCGTCGGCTTCGGATTCGATCAGCTGCACGATGCGTGCGGTTTCGATCTCTTCGTCGATCTGCGCTTCATCGATCAGTGTCAGGGTCAGCACGCCATCGGCGGCGGGGCCGGCTTCGGGCGCGCTGCCGCCGGTGGCCGGCGCGCTCAGCTGCGCGCGCAGCGCCTGGGTGATGCGCAGGACCAGGTCTTCGCGGTCCTTGCGCAGGACAGCGAGCACGGGCGACGTGTGCTCGCGCCCACCCGCCACGGCCAGGCGTTGTGTGGACGACGCCAGCTCTTCGGCCGCGTGGTCCACGGCCGCGCGCACCCAGGCCTCCAGGCCCTGGCGCACGGCGCGCAGGAAGGAGGCGCCGTCATGGCCGGCAGCGGGCGTGTGGGCGTTGGAACCGGAAGGCGTGGCTTGCATGAAGGGTGCAGTCCCGGAAAGTCGTGCTCGGGCTTTCGGCAGGCGGTGTGGCGTCTTGAGCTTATGGTTGCCGCCATGACCTTGTCCACCACGCTGCAAGCCCGCCGTGAACGCGACTTGCTGCACGCCGGCGGCCGCGCCGGCAGCTGGGGCAGCCTGGGCTGTTGGGGCGCGGAGACTCCTGACTACGCCAGCGCCTGTGAAGCGCTGACGCAGCAGGTGGCCGAAGCCGCCGCGGTGGGCGCGGGCTCGCGTGTGCTGTGCGTGGCCTGCGGTGCAGGCGACGAGTTGTGGTGGCTGGCCCGCACGCAGGGCGTCGGTGAGGTCACAGGTGTGGAACACGACGCGGCGCTGGTGCACGCCGCCTGCGCCCTCAACGACGATCCGGACAGCCCCGTGCGCGTGCTGCTGGGCGACGGCCGCGCGCTGCACACGTTGGGCCTGTCGCCGGCCTCCTTCGACCAGGTGCTGTGCGTGGACGCGGCCTATCACCTGCGCCCTCGTGAAGCTTTCCTGCGCCAGGCTCTTGCCTTGCTGCGCCCGGGCGGGCGGCTGGCCTACACCGACCTGTGTGTGGAGCCCACCGCCGGCTTCTGGCGTGGTCCGGTGCTGCAAGGCGCGGCGCGCCTGTGCGGGCTGGCTGCGCAGGACCTGCGGCCCGCCGCCGCGCAGACTGAACGGCTGCAAGACCTGGGCTTCACTGGCGTGCAACAGCAGCGGCTGGACGACGAGGTGCTGGGCGGCTTCGTGCGTTTCGTGCAGCGGCAGGCTTTGCGCGTGGACCAACGCAAATGGCGGCACGGCGCACAGCGCGCGATCTGGACTGCGCGCTTGATCGTGCCTTGTCGGGCCGCGGGCCTGGGTTACGTGTTGCTGGCGGGCAGCAAGCCGTCCAGTGACGATGCGACCGCATAGGCCGAGCGCACCGCACTTTCCAGCAGCGGCACACCGGCGTCGGCATAACTGCCGCACAGCCAGACGCGGCGGCTGCTGTGGTCTGTCTGCAGAGCCTGCAGCCGCAGCAGCGCCCGCTGGCTCAGCGCGTCCACCAGCGGCCGTTCAAAGTGCGCGCGGCTGATGACCAGGTCCTCGCGCGGCTGGCGATGCGGGTGCACGGTCTGGAATACCGGCCGCGCGCGGCGCAGCGCCGGCTGCACGGCATTGACCCAGATGGTGCTTTCGGGCCGGTCCTGGTCGGTGCAGATACGGGCGTTCACCGGCGACCAGTCGCGCCGCAGCGCCGGCATCAGCAACGGGTCGCGGTGCATCACCACGTCCAGCGGGCGGTAGCGGAAGGCGGCCAACGTGTCGGCCATGGCGGGAGTGGGCGTGCGCCACAGAGCCAGCGCCTGGTTGGCCTGCGTGGCCAGCACGGCGTGGTCGAAGCGCTCCACCACGCGGCCCTGGCGGTGCACGTGCACAGCTTGGCCGTCGTGCGTGAGTGCCTCCACGCCCGCGTCACACACGACACGGCCGATGCCCTTCACGAGGCGTGACGCCGCGTCATCCGCGCCATGCACCGCACGGCGCACGCTCTGCCGGTTCAGGCCAGCGGACACGTAGCGCGCCACCACGTCGGCCGGGTAGTCCAGTGCGTCCGCCGTCGTGCAGGTGGCGATGGTGGCCAGCGCGGGCAGCAGCAGGCCGTCCACGTAGTCCGGGCTCAGGCGTTCGCCGCGGATGAAGTCGCCCAGGCTGCGGCCGGCCAGTTCGCCGCGCGCCAGCGCCACACGGGCGCGGCTGTTGAAACGCAGCGCACCGTGCACGATGCGCCGCGCGCGCGGGTGCGCCACGTCCTGCGGCAGCACATAGGGCCAGGACAGCCCGCCCATGCGCAGGTTGCGCCAGCGGAAGAAGGCGCGGCCGTCGCCGCCGGTGAAGGTGGTGGCGTAGCTGACGGGCTCGGTGACCACGCCCAGAGCGCGGTACAGCTGCATCAGCGTGGGGTAGTAGCCGGGGTAGAAAACACGCAGCGGCACGTCCACACGCACACCGTCCACGGCCACGGAGTGGGCCACGAAGCCCGGCTGCGCATGGCGTTCGAACAGCGTCACCTCGTGGCGTCGCGACAGCAGCCAGGCGGCTGCCAGGCCCGCGATGCCGCCCCCGATCACGGCGATCTTCATGAGCTCACGTTAACAGCGCTGTGTTGGCCCCCTCGCATGCGACGACAATCACGCGCTGCTCAGCTACATCCACCATGCCAGAACCCCAGAACCAAACGCCCGAGCCGGGCACCGAACCTACGCCGAACCCGGCCGTGGAAGCCATTGAAGCTGCGCCCGTGACGGCCGAGGATGCTGCTGCCGTTGAAGGCAGTGACCTGCCGGCTGCGCCCGAAGCAACAGGGCCTGAAGCTGGAGCAACAGCGGCTGACGCTGCTGCTGAGGTGGTCGCTGAAGTGGCCGCGGCTGAAGCGCCGGCCGCGCCGGCCGCACCCGCTGCACCGGCCGTGCCCGACTTGCCGCCCGCCGCCGTTGCGGCCAAGCTGGGCGAGCTGTTCCCCGCGCTTTTTGCCGCTGGCCGCGCGCTGCCTATCAAGCTGCGCATACAAGCGGACATCCAGCAACGTGCGCCGGGCCTGTTCAACAAGAAGTCGCTGTCGGTCTTCCTGCACCGCCACACCACCAGCACCGGCTACCTGAAGTCGCTGGCCCAGGCGCCGGCGCGGCTGGACCTGGACGGTCAGCCCGCCGGTGACATCGCCCAGGAACACCGTGACGCGGCGGCGGCCGAACTGGCGCGCCGCCTGGCCATCGTGCAGGAACGCCGCGTCGCCGGACGCAAGGCGCAGCGCGAGGGCGAGCGCCAACGTGAGCGCCCCGCCGCTGCGCCCCAGCCGCCTGCCGTGGCGCAAGATGGCAGCGCGCCCGCAACCGACGCCCCGCCAGGCGACCCGCTAAGCGAGCGACCCGCCCGCCCACCGCGTCCCGACCGGCCCCCACGTGGCGACCGCCCGCCCCGTCCTGCGCGGCCTGACGCCAGGCCGGACGCCAGGCCCGATGCACGTCCGCCCCGCCCTGCGCAGCGCCCTGATCAACGCCCGGACATGCGCAGAGACCCGCGCAGAGACCCGCACCCGGATTCACGCTCGGACCCACGCCCGGGCCCACGTCACGACCGTCCGCCGCGCCCTGATCGCCCGGACCGCCCAGACCGTTTCACCCCGCAAGCCCAGGCCCCGCAGGAGCCCGCCGTCCCACGCGTGCCGCTGACGCCCGAACAGGCGGCTGAGCTGGACGCCCGCCGCGCCCGTGCGCTGGTGCTGCGTGC
>JANOAM010000142.1:0-9485 GCA_031411215.1 Betaproteobacteria bacterium | reverse complement strand
CTCGTCCAACGGGTCCGGCCGGCCATGGCCCACGTCGCAGAAGGGGCAGCGACGTGTGCACTTGTCGCCCATGATCATGAAGGTGGCCGTGCCCTTGCCGAAGCATTCCCCGATGTTGGGACACGACGCTTCTTCGCACACTGTGTGCAGCTTGTGCTCGCGCAGGATCTGCTTGATCTCGTAGAAGCGCGCGGCCTGGCTTGGGCTACCGGCCCTGACGCGTATCCAGTCCGGCTTCTTCAACACCTCGGCGGCCACCACCTTGATGGGGATGCGCGAGGTCTTGGCCTGCGCCTTCTGCTTGGCGGTGGGGTCGTAGGCCGGGGCCTGCGCGGTGGGCGTGTCGTCGGGCGTGTCCATGCCGGGCAGTTTACCGGGAGGGGCTTTGGGCCTGCTGACCAGCCGGGACAACCCGGTGTCGTCACCCTTGACAGCGCCTGCCGCCGGACCTGCTGACACAGTTGCATCTACTTGTCACAGCAGGGATTTCCGAGTCGGGCATGGGTCCTGCGTGACATGGTCACAGGCCGTCATACCGCGGCCGCCAACTTTGGAACCACCTGTGAAACCCACTCAGCTTCTCCAGGCCCTGGCCATCTCCGGGATCTTCGCCGCCAGCTTCGCGGCCCAAGCGATACCCTCCGGCGTCGACGGCTCGGCGTTCACGGCGCTGATCACCTCGGGCTCCCTGCCCGACACGCCCGCCGCACGCGTCGACCCCAACAACGCTGCCTCGCCCTTTTCCGGCGTGGTCAGCCTGAACATCCGCTACAGCGGCCTCAGCTACATCTGCTCGGGCACCATGATCACGCCCTGGCATGTGCTGACTGCCGGCCACTGCGTGGACACCAACGGCGCCGGCGCTGTGATCAACATCAACGCACCCGGCAACGATGTGCGCGCCGTGTTCAACACCTCGGGCGTCGGTGGTACCTCGGTCATTACCGCCGACCGCGTGGACATGAACCCGGATTACCACGGGTTTGGCGTCTGCCCGGCCGGTGTGGGCGGCTTCTGCGTCAATGACGACATCGCCATCGTGCGCCTGAGCCAGGCCGCACCGGTGGGCGCCAAGATCTACGACATCTACAACGGCCCTGTGAATGAAGGCACCACCTTCAACATGGTGGGTTACGGCACCACCGGTGACGGCTGGAACGGCTACACCGCAGGCCCGAACTTCCGCATCAAGCGCAGCGGCCAGAACGTCTTCGACTTTGCCGAGACCAACGACGAAGCCAACTTCAGTGGCGCCAGCGCCGAAGAGGTCTGGTACGCCGACTTTGACGGCGTATTGGCCAACGGCACCGCGGTGGACTCCTTCTGCGACCCCAGCACGCTGGGCGTGGCCATCTGCGGCGCCAGCCTGGGCAACACCATCGAATCCAACATTGGTGGTGGTGACTCCGGCGGCCCGTCGTTCGTGATGGTCAACGGCCAGTACAAGCTGGCGGCCAACAACACCTTCGGCTTCGCCATGGGCGTCAGCCCGCAGGGCGGCTTCGGTGACGGCATGGGCGGCATCCTGCTCGACAGCTACCGCAACTGGATTGCCGCCACGGCCGTGCCGGAACCCGGCTCGCTGGCGCTGATCGGTGTGGCTCTGGCCGGTCTGGGCCTGTCGCGCCGCCGCAAGGCCTGACGCGCTTTCTCGCCCTGCATGACAAAGCCCGCCTCGGCGGGCTTTTTTCATTTTCGACGCGCGCGTTACGCCGCCACACGCCACCTGGATGCATGGCCGAGTCGGTAACGCGGGCATGCGTCTTTCGCATCCATTCATGGGGACCCCGGCGTAAGTGGACCTGCCGGTGCAACCGAGGGTTGTGCTGACAAGCCAACCACCGCAACCACCACCGCCACTCCGAGGAACCCCCATGACCCGCACACCCATCCACCACCGCCTGCGCCACGCCCCTCTGGCCCTGGCCGCCACCCTGGCCCTGCTGAGCGCTGCCGCCGGCGCGTCCAGCCACCGCGAAGCGCCCTTCATTGCCGGCCAGCCCAAGGTCGACGGCACGGACTTCTACATGTTCCGCAGCTACGAACAGGGCCGCGACGGGTATGTGACGCTGATCGCCAACTACCAGCCGCTGCAGGACGCCTACGGCGGCCCGAACTACTTCTCGATGGACCCGAACGCGCTGTACGAGATCCACGTCGACAACAACGGCGACGCCAAGGAAGACCTCACCTTCCAGTTCCGCTTCAAGAACCAACTGGCCGGTGGCACGGGCGTGGCCCTGCCCATCGGCAGCAAGAGTGTCGCCATCCCGCTGATCCAGGCCGGCCAGGTCGCCAACCCCGGTGACGCCAACCTGAACCAGCAGGAAAGCTACACGATGACCGTGGTCCGCGGCGACCGCCGCACCGGCACGGCACAGGCCATCAGCAACGCCAGCACGGGCGCCACCACGTTCACCAAGCCGGTCGACAACATCGGCGTCAAGACCATCCCCGATTACGCTGGCTACGCCGCACGCCACATCTACAGCGTCAACATCCCCGGCTGCAGCACGCCGGCCAAGGTCTTTGTCGGCCAGCGCCAAGACGCGTTTGCGGTGAACCTGGGCGTCATCTTCGACCTGGTCAACGCGCCCGTCGCTGTCATCACCGACTCGGCACTGATCAACGCGGCGCCCAACACCATCGGCAACAAGAACGTCACCACGATGGCGATGGAAGTGCACAAGTCCTGCTTGACCAGTGGTGACGACGTCATCGGCGGCTGGACCACCGCCAGCCTGCGCCAAGCCCGCCTGCTCAACGGCAGCCCGATGTCCGGCCACCACGCGTCCGAGAAGGCGGGTGGTGCCTGGGTGCAGGTGTCGCGCCTGGGCATGCCCCTGGTCAATGAAGTGGTCATCGGCCTGAAGGACAAGGACAAGTTCAACGCCAGCAAGCCCAAGGATGATGGCCAGTTTGCCGACTACGTGACGAACCCCACCCTGCCCAAACTGCTGGAGATTGCGCTCAACCTGCCGGGCACCAGCCCGACCAACTTCCCGCGCAACGACCTGGTCACCACCTTCCTGACCGGCATTGCGGGTGTCAACAAACCCGCCAATGTGGTGGCGTCCGAGATGCTGCGCCTGAACACCAACATCGCGCCGGTGGCCTTTGCGCAGCAGAACCGCCTGGGCATCGTCGGCAACATCCTGGCTGGCGGCAGCGACAACGCCGGCTTCCCCAACGGCCGCCGCCCCAAGGACGACGTGGTGGACATCGCGCTGGTGGCGGTGATGGGCGGGCTGTGCATGGCCAACGGCAACGGCAACACGTTGGGCTTCGGCACCGACTGCAACCCCAGCAAGGTGCCGCTGGGCGCGACGGCCTTCAAGCTGCACGACGCGGTGGACCAGGCCGTGGTGCCGTTGCTGTCGGGCTTCCCGTACCTGAACACGCCGCTGCCGGGCAGCCGCTGAAGCGCTAGGAGCACAAGATGAAGCTTCTCACCCTTGCCTTGGCCGCCAGTTGCGGCCTGTTGTTGACGGCCTGCAACGACGATTCAGACGACATGGTTGCGCCGCCCGTGGACAACACCGTGCCCGCATCGGCCCAGGCCAGCACGGCCGCCTGGACCAGCTACTCGGCGGCGCTGCCCGACAGCGACATGGCCGAGTCCGTGGACGTGAACGCGGCCACGCCGCCCGTCAGCGACACGGAAGAGCCGCGGGCCATCTGAGGCCACGGCGCTGCCTGAAACAGGGCTCCCACGGTGGGAGCCCTTCTTCTTGACCCATGCTGCATCATCACCGGATGATCAAGCCGCAGACGCTTCACGGGGCGCCCCCTTGAAGGCACTCTCGAGACTTGCGCTTGGCGCCTTCGTGCTGTGCGTCTGGTTCGCACCGATGCTGAGCTGGTGGCTGCCGCTGGTGTTCGCACCGCTGCTGCCGCTGAACGTGCTGATGGTGTCCACCATCGTGCTTGTCTCGATGCTGATGTACACCGCACCGCTCGTGTGGGCGCGGTCGTTCGACCGGGCCGAAGCGCAGCGCGAACGCACAGGCGCGGACAAGCCCGACTGGGGCCCGGTGCCGGCCGCAGGCAACCGGGAAACGGCCGTGGTGCTGATACACGGCACTTTCGCCAGGGACAGCACATGGACCGCACCCGATGCGCCGTTGTCCATGGCGCTGGGTGCCGATGTGACACCGGTGCGCTTCCTGTGGTCCGAAGCGAACAGCATGCGCAGCCGGCGCATCGCGTCAGAAGGCCTGGCCCAGTGCATCCGTGAGCTGGTGGCACTCGGCTACCCCCGTGTGGCCCTGATCGCCCACAGCCATGGCGGCAACATTGCGTTGAAAGCCTGTGAAGACGTCGACGTGGCGCGCCATGTGGGCGCCATCGTGTGCCTGTCCACACCCTTCATATCGGCCTGGCGGCCCCAGCTGCTCATCTCTCGCGGCTTCTATGCCCGGGCGGGCATGTTGTTCACGTCCGCGTTTTCGTGTTTCTTCCTGCTCCAGTTGGTGAGCGCCCTGTCCCAGTCGATGGAAGACGCGCATTCACCGCGCATGCTGGCCGTGCTGGCCGGCGCGGTGGTGGTGGCTGTCGCCGTGGGTCTGGCCGCGTTGTCGGTGTCTCGCCGTGTGCGGCTTGACGGCACGGGCACCGGCACCGCGCTGGACGAAGACATCACGGGGTCGGTGTGTGACGTTGCCGCCATAGCGCCGCTGCGCGATCGCACCTTGATCATCACCCGTGGCGGCGACGAGGCCGACGGTGTGCTGAAGCTCGCATCGCTGTTGAACCGGCAGATCGTCGGCATGGTCAACAGCAGGACCGGCGGCACGGGGCCCGCCAGCGGGACCTTGCACTACCAACCGGGCGGCTTTGGCGACATCTTTCGCTCCATGACCATGGGCGGGGCCGCGTTCCTGGGCCAAGTGTCCAGCCTGGCCTTCGGCGCGAACGGGCTGCGCTCACCGACCGGCGTGTTCTTCACCTCGGCAGAAATCCCGCCCGGGCAGTGGACACACGTCCACCTGAGTGGCGCCGATGCCGGCGATGGAATTGGCCTCTATCACTCGTCGCTCTACGGCGATCCGCAAGCGATTGCCACGATTCGGCGATGGGTCCAGGACCCTAGGCAGCGCCCAGAGTCGCCCGCGCCGCTGCCGGGTTAGGGCCGAGAGCCTCAGGTCACGCCGAAAGCAAAAGGGGCTGGACCTTTCGATCCAACCCCTTCGTTCTTTTGGTGGGCCCTGCAAGATTCGAACTTGCGACCAACGGATTAAGAGTCCGCTGCTCTACCAACTGAGCTAAGAGCCCTGAAATCTGCCGAATGTCTCTACGGCGCTGATGGGTCGCGTGGTGGGTCGTGCGTGACTCGAACACGCGACCAACGGATTAAAAGTCCGCTGCTCTACCGACTGAGCTAACGACCCATCCGTAGAGCCGCACACTATAGCATGCGCTTTTCGGCTGTCTGTTGCACTTGCGCCAAAGCTTCACCGGCGGCCACCAGACCGAAGGTGGCAGTCACCGTCACCGTGCTGCCGTAGCCAGCACAGTTGAGGCTGCCTTCGACCCCGCCAGTGCCGATCTCGCAGGCCTCGGCTGGCAAGGCTACGGGCTCGCGTGAGAACACGCAACGCAGCCCCGTGCGCCCCTGGCGCGGCGCGCTGCCCTGCTTGCGCAGGCGCTGGCGCAGGCTGGCCAGCAGCGGGTCGTGTGTGGTGTCGGCCAGGTCTTCCACTTCCACACGCTGGGCCAGGCGCTTGCCGCCCGCGGCACCCACGCAGACCACGGGCACGCCACTGCTCAAGCCCCACGCCGCCAGGGCCAGCTTGGCCGCCGTCTGGTCGCAGGCGTCGATCAGCACGTCCACTTCGGTTGGCAGCAAAGCGGGCCAGTTGTCAGGCGTCACGAAATCGTCCACCACACGCACATCGCAGCCGGGGTGGATGTCGGCAATGCGCGCGCGCAGCGCCTCGCCTTTGTGCTGACCCTGTGTCTCACCCACGGCCTGCACCTGGCGGTTGATGTTGGACTCGGCGACATGGTCCATGTCGATCAGCACCAGTTGCGCCACGCCGCTGCGCGCCAACGCCTCGGCCGCCCAGGAGCCGACACCGCCCAGGCCGACGACACAGACGCGGGCGGCACGCACGGCCGCGTAGCCGGTGTCGCCGTACAAACGCCTCAGGCCACCAAAGCGGCGCTCCAGATCGACTTCAGCCAAAGCCAGGTCAGCGGTCACGCCATGCGGTCCAGCCGCCACACCTGGTAGCGCAGCGCCGCCACGGCACCGGCCACGATGCCAGCCACCGCAATGAAACTGCCCAGCGCCAACGTGGACACGCCGCTGAGCCCCTGGCCCACCGTGCAGCCCAGGGCCGTGACACCGCCCACGCCCATCAGCACGGCACCCACCAGATGGTTGGCCGTGTCCTCGGTGCCCGCAAAACCTTGCCAGCGGAAGGTGCCCTGGGCCAGGGCCACGATGAACGAACCCACCGCCACACCCAGGCAGGACACGACGCCCAGGCTCAAGACCTTGCTCTTGTCGCTGAACAGGATCAGCCAGTCCAGCGTGTAGGCCACCGGCGCCACAAAGGACAGCGACTCCAAACGCTGGCTGTTGGTGGCCAGGAAGACTTCTTCCAGCGTCACCGGGTGCTCCATCAAGTGACCCAGGCGGCCAGACACCCACCAGACGCCCACGATGACCGCGCCCACACCCAGCCCGCCCAGCAGCGTGTCGGCGCTGCGGCCTTCAGGACGCGCCAGCGCCCAGACCAGCATCAGCAGGCCCACCGCGCCGCCCAGCCACGCGGCGATGGTGGTCTTGGCCTGGCCTGTGACCGCAGCGGCGATGGACGGCAGGTCCTGCCCCATGGGCAACGTGAAAGCCACCGTGTCCACCGTGGCCACACGCGCCACGGCGGTGATGCCACGCAGCGTGGCATACGCAGCCACACCCAGCACGACGAAGACCACCAGGCTCTTCAAGCTGCCTTCGCCAATGCGCACCAGCGTCTTGCTGCCGCAACCCGACGCCAGCACCATGCCAAAGCCGAACAGCAGACCGCCCAGCAGGTTGGACAGCCAGATCAGCTTGGGGCCGGCATACACCGTCTGCCCCGCCTGCACCCAGCCCGCGGCCACCATAGCGTTGAAGCCCAGCACGGCCACGCCCATGGCCAGCACCCACATGCGCATGCGTGTGCGGTCGCCCATGTTCACGATGTCGGCCACTGCACCCATGGTGCAGAAGTGCGTGCGCTGGGCGATGGCGCCAAACACCACGGCCAGCACAAAGGCGGCCCACAGCACCTGGGCGACCAGGCCGGGAAGTTCGGATTCCTGCATGGGCGCTACTTCAGCGACGCCAGCCGTTCCTTGCCGGCCTGCGCCGCCTCGGACTGGGGGTAGGCCTTCATCAGGTCTTCAATGGTCTTGCGCGCGGCCTTGGGGTCCTTCATCTCGGACTGGCTGTTGGCCACGTTGAGCAGCGCCTCGGGCGCACGCGGGTGGTCGGGCGCTGCCGCCACAAAGCCGCGGAAGATGTTGATCGCTTCTTTGTAGTCGCGCCGGCCGTACTGCGCATTGCCCAGCCAGAAGCGCGCGGCGTCCATGTAGGGACTGGCCGGGTAGCGGCGCATGAAGTTGGTCAGCAGCGCCACGGACTTGTCGAAGTCGCCATTGCGGATGGTGCCGAAGGCGTCGTCGAACGTGCGCTTCTCTTCCTGTTCGACCAGGAAGTCACGCCCGTCCAGCGACACCTTCACCGGCTCCATCTTGCGCAGCCGCTCCTCAAAAGCCTGGGCCACGTCTTTCTGCCGCTTCTGCGCGTCAGACAGCTCACGCGCCAGTTGCTCGTCGCTGCCACGCAGCTTGGAAATGTCGCCGCGCAGCGATTCCAGCTGGTTGTTCAGGTCCAGCAGGCTGCGCCGCAAGGCCGCCAGCTGTTCCACCAGTTGCGCGTTCTGGGCATTGGCCGCGGCCACTTCGGCGCCACGTGTCTTGCCCTGGTCTTCCAGCGCCGTCAGTCGGCTGCGCAATTCCACGATGGCCTTGCGCGCCTCTTCGTCGTCGAACAGGCCGGCTTGGGCTGCCGTGCCCGCACCGAGCAGGACCAGGGCGGCCACGGCCGGCCGGAGGGCTGCGTGCATCTCAACGGTCCTTGAGTTCGGCGCGGCGGTTCTTCGCCCAGGCGTTTTCATCGGCACCGGTGGTGGCGGGGCGTTCCTCGCCAAAGCTCACGGCTTCCACCTGCCGGTCGTTCACACCCAACAGCGTCAGCGACCGCAGCACCGCTTCAGCGCGCTTCTGGCCCAGGGCCAGGTTGTATTCGCGCCCGCCACGGTCGTCGGTATGGCCTTCCACGACCAGGCGTTTGTTGCCGTCACGCACCAGCACCTTGGCGTGCCCGTCCAGCAGGCCCTTGAATTCGTCGCGGATGACAAAGCTGTCGAAGTCGAAGTACACGACACGCTGCGACGGCGCGGCCATCAACGCCGTGCTGCCTGCGGCACCTGCGCCCGCACCACCAGGGCCCACGGAGCGGGATGTGGCCAGATCCACGGACGCCACCGTGCTCTGCGCCGGTGTGGCCGTGGACGTGGCCGGCGTGGCAGCAGCCGCGCCCGCGCCGGCCGTGGCCACGGGCGACCGTGTCTCCATGGGCGCGGCCGCCGTGGGCTGGGTGATCTTGCTGGGCGATTCACAAGCCGCCAGGGCCAACAAAGCAGTGGCCAGGGCCAGGGTGCGCAGGACGGGTGATGTCATGGGTGTCTCCAGGGAAAGTGGGCGAAAGTGAGCAACAAGCCTTCAACGGCCGAAAGGCCCCCAACAGGGTTCGCGCATGTCGGCACCGGTGCTGAGCAGCCGTGTCTTGATCTTGCCATCCAGGGTGGTGGTCATCAACACATCCAGCCCTTGGGCCCGGGTGGTGTAGACCAGCAACCGGCCGTTGGGCGCGAAGCTGGGGCTTTCGTCATCCTGCGAGTCCGTCAGTGCGATGGGAGTTCCCCCGGACAAGTCCAGCAGCATCAACTTGAAGGCGCCTCCCTGGCGGGTGATGTAGGCCAGGCTGCGGCCGTCGGGGCTCAGCGCGGGGCTGATGTTGTAGTCGCCACTGAAGGTGACGCGTTCCGGCGTGCCGCCGTCGACGTTCACGCGGTAGATCTGCGGGCCGCCGCCGCGGTCGCTGATGAAGTAGACCTGCTTGCCGTCCGGGCTGAAGACAGCTTCGGTGTCGATGGCGCTGCTGCGTGTCAGGCGCTGCGGGTCAGCACTGCCGTCCGCGTTGATCAGGTACAGCTGCGCCGGGCCCTCGCGCGACAGCGTCACCACCAGCCGCTTGCCGTCGGGCGACCAGGCCGGCGCGCTGTTGCTGCCGCGAAAGCCAGCCACCATGCGGCGTTCACCGGTGGTCAGGTCCTGCACCCAGACGGCCGCCTTCTGCGTCTCGAAAGACACGTAGGCCAGCTTGCGCCCGTCATGCCTCGACGCCGGTGCCAGCGATTACATCTCCA
>JANOAM010000141.1:0-5633 GCA_031411215.1 Betaproteobacteria bacterium | reverse complement strand
GACACGAAGCTGCGGTCGATCTTCAGGCAGTCGATGGGCAGCGTGGACAGGTGGCTGAGCGACGAATAGCCGGTGCCGAAGTCGTCGATCGCCAGCTGCACGCCAAGACGCCGCAGTTCACCCAGCACCGACAGCGCACCTTCCAGGCGGGACATCAGGATGTTTTCGGTCAGCTCGATGCACAGGTGCGCCGGCTTCAGCCCGGACTCCACCAGCGCCCGCGTGACCCGCGCCACGAAGGCCGGGTGCGCGATGTCGTGGCCGGAGACGTTGACGTTCATCGTCAAGTTGGCCCAGGCCGGGTTGGACAGCTGCCATTCGCGCAGCTGGCGGCAGGCGCAGTGCAGCATGAAGTCAGTCAACTTGACCATCAGCCCGGCTTCTTCGGCAATCGGCAGGAAGTCGCCCGGCGAGATGCTGCCGTCCTGCGGGTGCTGCCAGCGCACCAGGGCCTCGAAGCCGGCCAGCCGGCCTTCGTCCTTGATGGCGAACACCGGCTGGTAGGCGACCGACAGGCGACCGTCGTCGATGGCATGGCGCAGCTCACCTTCCAGCCGCAGGCGGTTGGCCACTTCGGTGTGCAGGCTGGCGTCAAAGAGTGCGTAGCGTGCCTTGCCGGCGCCCTTGGCCTTGTACATGGCGGTGTCGGCGTCGCGCAGCACGTCTTCGGCCTTGGTGTAGCCCAGGGCGCTGAAGGTGATGCCGATGCTGGCGCTGGTCATCAGCTCGGTGCCCGCCACCAGGAAGGTGCGGCGCATGGCGTCCATCAGGCGCTCGGCCAGCTGCACGGCGCTGCGTTCGTGTTCGACATGGCGCACCAGCACCGCGAATTCGTCGCCACCCAGGCGCGCCACGGTGTCGTGCGGGCGCAGGCTGTCCTTGATGCGGTGGCTGACCTGGACCAGGAATTCGTCGCCCGCGCTGTGGCCTAGGCTGTCGTTGATGATCTTGAAGCGGTCGAAGTCCAGGAACATCACCGCATAGGCGTCGTGCGGGTCGTGCGTCTCGTTCAGACGTGCCACGGCCTGGCCCAGCATTTCGTGGAAGCGGCGGCGGTTGGGCAGGCCGGTGAGGCTGTCGTGGAAGGCCAGGTGGTGCAGGCCTTCTTCGGCATTGCGCCGCGCGGTGATGTCCTGCACCTGCAGGATCAGGCAGGGGGCGCTGGTGCCGGGTTCGCTGAAGAAGCTGCAATGCGCGGACACCCACACGGCGCTGCCGTCGTGGTGCAGACAGCGCAGTTCCAGCGCGAAGCCTTCGAACTCGTGGTTGCTGACCAGGCCCATCTTCTCGTCGACCAGGCCGCGGTCCGCTGCCAGCACGATGTCGTGGAAGCGCTGGTGCAGCAGGTCGTCCTTGTGGCGGGCCTCATCGTGCCCCAGCAGCGCACGCAACGCCTGGTTGGCCTGCAGGAAACGGCCGTCAAAGGCCAGCAGCGCCATGCCGATGCTGGCGTGCGTGAAGGCGCTGTGGAAGCGCCGTTCGCTCATCTCCAGTTCCTGCACATGGCGCGCCGCAAGCTCACGTTCACGCTCGGCCGCCTCGGTGCTGGCGTGGCGCGCGGCCTCGGCGGCTTCCTGCTGGCGGAAGAAGTAGTGCAGCGTGGCCAGCATCATGCCCAGGAGCGGCACCATGGCCATCAGCACGCCTATGCCCGACTGCCGGTAGACCAGGAACAGCAGGGCCGCCACCGCCGCGCTGCCCGCGAACGCAAAGCCGACCCAGCCGAACATGCCGATCAGGTCAGCAGCCTGCAGGCTTTCGTTGCGCTTGAAGCGGCCCACCGCCGTCACCAGCAGCGTGTTCATCACGAAGTAGGCCAGCGAGAACAGCATGGTGGCCGCCACCAGCCCGCCGGGCGAGCCGGGTATCTGGTCCAGCACCAGGTGCAGCACCGAACCCGCGCCGTACATGGCCAGCGCGGCCATGGCGGGGCTGGCAATGCGGCTGGTCCAGCGTTTGGACGTGCGGTAGGAGCCAACAAAGGCCTCACCGGCGGCGGCCAGCGCCGCGGCGTCGGGGCCGT
Source organism: Betaproteobacteria bacterium (assembly GCA_031411215.1). Taxonomy (GTDB): domain Bacteria; phylum Pseudomonadota; class Gammaproteobacteria; order Burkholderiales; family Burkholderiaceae_C; genus Rubrivivax. The sequence continues at coordinate 3,610 of JANOAM010000141.1, read as the reverse complement.
GGATCAGCAGCAGCAGGAAGATGAAGATCTCACCGGCCGCAAAGGAATTCTTGGAGCGTGGGATGCGCACCGGGAAGATGCCGGCCAGCATGGCGATGCCCGTGCCGCTGGCGATCATCAACCAGGCCGCAGGGCTTTCGGCGGCCACCTGGCACAGCGCCACGGCCATGGACACCGCGCCCAGCACCACCACCGCCCACCAGTACATGCTGGCCTTGCGGTTGTAGTCAGGCATCAAAGCCGTGTGCAGCCGGTCCCACCAGGCAGGCGTCCGAGCTGGCACGGATCGGTGTTCGGAGCCGGGACCGGTTGTCATGGGTGGCGGGGGAGGGGGGAGGAACTGCCTCGTTTTCGGCAGTGCCCCCGCACACTTGAGATAGGTGTCGGCGGCAGGCGCCGCCGCGCTGCGCTAGGCGGTCAGGGCTCGCCGGCGACCAGCTTTTCGCGTGGGTTGACCGGGTTGGTGGTGCCCGCCTCGCTCATCACCAGGCCTTCGCTCATGACCAGGCCCTCACTCATCACCAGCCCTTCGCTCATGACCAAGCCCTCGCTCATCACCAACCCTTCACTCATGACCAGGCCTTCGCTCATCACGAGGCCCTCGCTCATGACCAGGCCCTGCGACAGCGTGCGGCCGCTGCCGACCCAGGAGGCCAGCTTGTCGGTGGCGACGAAGAGTCCGCTCTTGCCCAGCCAGGACGACTGGCCCGCCACTTCCACCAGCGACACCACACCCGGTGTCATCAGGGGCGCATTGCCCACCGCTGCCGAAGTCACGGCCATGGGGAAGACGTTGCCGGTGTTGGGCCAGTAGGCCACCGTCAGCTTGCGCACGCTCTTGCCCACCCACAGCAGCTTGGGGTCGTACCAGGGCTGCCATTGGCGGAACAGGGCTTCGCCCGTGAACACGCGGTTGCCGCCGGCAATGACCAGCCGGCCCCAGGGGATGGTCTGGCCGTTGATCACCGACTGCGGCGCGGGCAGCGTGGCGCCGCTGTACCAGAGCAGCGAGTCACCGGAAGGGATGGTCTGGCCGGACTGCAACTTGGCCGCCATGTCGTTGCGCAGCGCCGCAGCCAACGTCACCGCGCCGTGGATGTTGAGCGCGCCGGCTCCCTGCTGCGCCAGGTTGTAGCCCGGCAGTGGCTGCGCGGTGTACTGCAGGATGGCCTTCACCATGGGCGGCGTCAGGCCGTTGTTGGCTTCCAGCATCAGCGCCACCGCGCCGGCCACCACGGGCGCGGCCACCGAGGTGCCGCTGAGCATCATCAAACCCTTGTCAGTGGCCTGGGTGAAGCCCGGCACCTGGGTCAGCGTGGTGTAGCCGGCGGCCAGCTTGTTCCAGGCCCCGCCGGCGGCCACGGTGTCCGCGCCCAGGGCCGCCACGATCTTGTTGCCCGGCGCCACCAGGTCGGGCTTGATCAGGTTGTCGTAGACGCGTGTGCCGTTGACCAGCTGCGAGCCGCGTGTCGGGCCACGTGAACTGAAGTTGTTGACGGCGTCGTCCGTGCGGCTCAGCGTGCCCTTGGCATTGAGCGCGCCCACCGTGATGACGCTGGGCTCATGCCCCGGCGAACTGATGCTGCCCCAGGCTTGTTTGCCCGCGCTGTTGAGACCGAAGTTGCCCGCAGCCACCACCACCACCAGGCCTTGCGCCACGGCGCTGCGCACGGCGCGCGCCAGCGGGTCGGTCTCCCAGGATTCCGTGGAGTCCGCGCCCAGGCTCAGGTTGACGACGCGGATGTTCTTGTACTTGGCGTAGTAGATGACCCAGTCCAGGCCGGCCAGCACGTCGCTGAGCTGCCCGTAGCCGTTGTCGTCCAGCACCCGCACGTCAAACAGGTTGGCGTTGGGTGCGATGCCGGTGGTGTCGACCGAACGGTCGGCGCCGCGACCTGCAGCGACAGCCGCCACGTGCGAGCCGTGGCCGTAGCGGTCCGCCTTGGGGGCGAAGCCGTTCTGGATCTTGCCCTCGTAGCTCACCATCGTGGGGCTGCCGGGGTACAGCACGCCGGAGACGTCGATGCCGGGCTTCCAGTCGGTCACGCCCACCTTCACCGCGTCACCGGCCTTGGTGATGTTCATGGACTCGCGCACGCGGCTTTCAGAGGCACTTTCGCCCATGAAGTTGGCGTGCTGCCAGGAGATGCCGGAATCCAGCACGGCGATGCCGATGCCCTTGCCCGTGACACCCGTGATGCCGTTCATGTAGCTGGTGGTGCCGGTGGTGCGCACCGCGGCGGTGCCGGTGATGCTTTCCAGCGTGCTGGCGGCACGCGACATCAGCCGGTTGGGGGAGATGCTCTGCACATCACTGCGCGCGGCCAGGGTGCCCACCTGGTTGGCGGGCAGCAGCGCGGCCAGCGCCATGACGCTGCTGTAGCGGTAGTAGATGGAGCCGCCCGCGGCCATCACGGCCTTGCGCAGGTTGGTGAGTTCGACGTCGCTGGTGTTGGCGACGATCAACACCTTCACATAACGGACGCCATTGACGTCCTTGGCCCAGTTGATGACCGGCGTGGTGGCCGCCGTCAGCACGGGCTGCAGGTCGCGGGCGATCTTGGGTGAATTGGTCTGGGCCTGGGCGCCAGGGCTGTAGGCCCACAAGGCGGCCGCCACGGCCAGGGTGCCGGTCATCGCGGCCAGCACGCGGCGGCGCTCGACGAGGACGGTGAAGGAGGTCTCGGTCTGGTTGTTTTTCAACGTGTGGTTCAACGCGCTTCCCCAGTGGGGTTGTGATGAAAACGCGCACGGTCCGAAAGACCATGCCCATTGCTGGTTTCACCCCGCGACTGGCCTGCAGCCACCCTCGCGCGTTGCCCGCTGTGCAGTTGACTTGCGCCACCCCTGATCACCGAGCGGTGGCGAGTGTGCCCTGGCCGCCGATCCCGTAACAGCAGGTGACAGGCCCACCGCAGCCTGCCGTGAACGAATCACGCCAACTGGTGCACGGACAGCCTCAGGACGCTATGTCTGCGCGGTGCCCGAAGATCGCGCTGCCCACCCGCAGCAACGTGCTGCCTTCGGCGACCGCCGCTTCCACGTCGGCGCTCATGCCCATGGACAGGGTGTCCAGCGCCAGGCCCTGGGCATTGAGCAGCGCCAGCAGTTCCCGCAACTGGCGGTGCGGTGCGCGCTGCGCGGCGGGGTCGTCCGTGGGCTCGGGGATGCTCATCAGGCCACGCAGCTGCACCCGGTCCGACGGCAGTGCCGCCACGGCGGCGGCCAGGGCCGGCAGGTCGGCCGGCGCCACACCGCTCTTGCTGGTCTCGCCGCTGACATTGACCTGCAGGCACAGCTGCAGCGGCGGCAGCCCCGCCGGGCGCTGCTCGGCCAGGCGCTGGGCGATCTTGAAGCGGTCCACCGAGTGCACCCAGTCGAAAGCTTCGGCCACTGGACGCGTCTTGTTGCTCTGCAAGGGGCCGATGAGATGCCACTGCAGTTCGGTGCGCAGATCGGCCAGGGCCTGGATCTTGTCCAGCGACTCCTGCACGTAGTTCTCCCCAAAGGCACGCTGGCCCGCCGCATGCGCCTGGCGCACGGCGTCGGCCGGGAAGGTCTTGCTCACCGCCAGCAGCGTGACGCTGTTGGCGTCCCGCCCCGCGCTGGC
>JANOAM010000140.1:0-2024 GCA_031411215.1 Betaproteobacteria bacterium | reverse complement strand
GCTTTGGTGCGCTTCTTGATCTGGAAGCTGTCGGGGCCGCCCTGGGTCAGCGTGACGTCGCCCCAAGCAGGGATGCGTTCCAGGTAGTTGCGCACGGAAGGGTGCCAGCTGTCCATGGGTGGGCAGGCGGTGCCGGCCAGTTGCGCGGCGCGCACCGCCGCGCCGGGGTCGCGGCGCAGGCCAGTGAGGCCGCGCACGCACTCGGCCCACAGGCCGTTGCCAACGCCTGCAAAGCGCACGTGGCGGTCGTGCGGGGCGTCACGCAGCGGCACGTCAAAACGCAGGCCCAGGCCGCGGATGAAGTCGCGCTGCGGGTCGCCGTCAAAGACCCAGCTGTGCATCAGCCGCAGTGCGTCGCCGCCGGCGTACAGGTAGACGCGCAGGTCGAAAGGAAGCCAGTCGCGGCCGGCCGCGCGGTGGCGGCCCTGCAGGCGCACGGTGGCGCGCTGCGGGCCACGTTGTTCGATGCTCAGGTTTTCGACATGGCCTTCGAATGGAGTGGTGCCCTGCCCTTCAGTCGTGGCCACCAAGCGGCCCTGGCGCAGGATCTCCACACCACCGCGTGTGACGCTGGCAATCAGCACCGCGCCGCGACGTGGCAGCACGACGCGGATGAGACCCGTGTCCACGGTGACGCTGTCGGCGCCCTCTTCCACTTTCAGCACCGGGCCGGCGGTGGCGGGTGCGGACTGGCCCGCGGCCAAGGGCTGCACCTGCCAGCCGGCACCGGGCGCCACGGCTGGCGGGACGGCGTGTCCGGTCCACTTCAGCGAACCGTCTGGCCAGTACGCCAGCGGCCAGGTCTGCAACGCGTGTGTGCTGCCTTGTGCGTCGCGCAGCACAAAGGCCTGCGTGCGCTGCACTTGGCCGCGCGCCCAGGGCAGACCCCAGGTGGTCCCGGCGTGCAGAGGCGGTGTGGCGCCGTCCAACCAGCGCAGCGCTTGCGGGTCGGTCACGGTGGGCGCAGTGGCGTTTGCGGCGACGGCCGCAGTGGCGGTGCCCGCCGCCACGGCGCCCAGCGCAGCGCCCCCGGTGACGAACTGGCGTCGGTTCAATTCGGGCAGCTTGGGCATGGTGCTCAGTTTCAGTAGTGCTTGTCTGGCGCGCGGCGTGAACGGCCGCCACGGCCCCACAGATCTTCAAAACGCCAGCCCGTTAGCTCTTCCACGATGCGCTTGCTGGCCGGGCTCTCGGCTTCGGTGGCCCCTGCGCGCAGGCGTTCCACTTCATTGACCAGCACCCAGTGCGAAGCCGCGTTCAAGCGGAAGCGCCAGGCGCCGATCAAGCCCAGCAGCATGGCCAGGATGGGCCCCAGCACCAGCACCAGCACAACGGTCTGTACGGCTTCGGTCGACTGCACCAGCACCTCACCCGGCCGGGTCTTGGGCGAGACATACCCGCCCCAGTCGATGAGCCAGCCGGTGCCGATGAGCGCCAGGCTCTGCGCCAGCTTGCGCACCAGCGTCATGACGCCGGCAAAGATGCCTTCACGGCGCTGGCCGGTGACGGCTTCGTCCACGTCGGGCAGGTAGTTGTAGACCGACCAGGGCACGAAGTTCAGCGTGCCGCGGCCCAGGCCTGCCAGCACGATGGGGCCGAACAGCCACAGCGTGGACGGCGCCGCCCCGCTACCGCGCTGCTGCAGGTACAAAAAGCCGTAGAGCAGCGCCGCCGTGATGAACAGCGTGATGGCCACGCGGTAGGCGAACAGCGGTCCGACCTTGATGACCACGCGTATGGCCAGCATCACCGACAGCAGCTGCGCCAGGTACATCACCGTCATCAGCTGCGATATGGCCAGCGTGGCACCCATCGCACCCATCAGCACGGTGGCCACGAAGATGGGGAAGGCGGTGTTGAAGATGTCCTGCGACAGGTAGCCACCCAGGTACAGCGACAGGTGCTGGCGGAAGGCGCGTATGCGCAACGTGGACGCCAGGTCGCGGAACATGCGGCCGGGAATGCGCAGCGCCTCGTCCAGCTTCAGGCGTTCCACGGGCCGCTGCAGTTCATCAGCGGTGTAG
>JANOAM010000139.1:0-2986 GCA_031411215.1 Betaproteobacteria bacterium | reverse complement strand
GCCGCGCCTGCTGCGCCAGCTGGTGGCCGTGCTGCTGGGCATCGTGGTGCTGACGGTGGTGCTGGGCCGTGTCTGGGAACTGTCCGTAGGCCCCGTGCTGGCGGCCACCGGCGCCGTGGGCATCGTCATGGGCCTGGCGCTGCGCAACGTGCTGGCCGACTTCTTCAGTGGCATTGCGCTCAACCTGGAACACCCCTTCAGGCTGGACGACTTTGTGCTTCTGCACGTGCGCACACGCCGCGAGCCGGTGGCCGGTTTTGTGCGTGAGATCAACTGGCGCAGCACCACGGTGCTGACGCCCGAGGACAACCTCATCAGCGTGCCCAACAGCGTGGTGGCCGAGTCCACGGTGGAGAACCTGTCCTACCCGTCCCCGGTGTACGAACTGGAACTGGACGTGCTGCTGGACTGGCACCTGGAACCCAGCGTGCTGGAACCCGTGCTGACCGCCGCCGTGCTGGACGCGTGGGTGCGTGGTGCCACCAGCGGCGACAAGCCACCCAAGACCCGCATGGTGCGCATGGACGGCGCAGGCGTGACCTACCGCATCGTCTACCTCATAGACCCGCGCCGCAAACCCAAGGGCCCGGCGCGCCACCTGTTGCTGACCTGCTTGCAGATCCACCTCAAGCACGCTGGCCTGCGGCCGGTGCTGGAATCGCAGGCGCTGGCCGGTGCGCAACTGCCACCGCAGCGGCCCATGGACCCGGCGCGTGAAGAAGACCGCTTGATCGCGATGTCGCAAGTGGCGGTGCTGGGCGCGCTGACGGGTGATGAGTTGCGTTCACTGGCGGCGGCGGTGACCGTCTGCCGCGTGGTCCTGGGCGAAGATGTGGTGCGCCAGGGCGACGCGGGCCGGTCGATGTTTGTGGTGGCGGCCGGCGTGCTGGAGGTGCTGCAGTCCCACGCCGACGAACCAGCGCAGCGTGTGACCACCTTGTCGCCGGGCCACTTCTTCGGCGAGAGGTCGCTGCTGACCGAAGCGCCACGCACAGCCACGATCCGTGCGTTGGGCCCGGCGGTTCTGTACGAAGTCCCGCCCGAGCACATGGAAGCTTTGCTGCGGGCCCGCCCGGCGCTTGCCGATGCGCTGGCTGCAGTGGCGGCCGAGCACCTGAAGCGTGACGTCAGCGCCGCACAAGCGCTGAAGACGCTGCCGCCGGGCCGGCGCGGCGGGCTGGCTGAAGCCATCGCCGAGGCCATGCGCCGCGTCTTTGTGGGCTGACGCCAAGGTCCCCTGTTCACGGCGTGGATTCCTTTGCCCAGTGACCACCCCGAGCGCTTCGCACGCGCATCTCCGAGCTGCGGGAGGTTCGTCTGGGTGGCACGCCCACCACAGGTGCTTTCCTGGCCCGCCGTTTCGAGTCGGCCGTGGCCGCCTGATGTGCATGACGCCGAGGCAGCGGCGCGGACGAAGCCCGCCTGAGCGCTGGCGCCCGCTGCTGCGGCACACTTGCGGCATGAACGGACCCCTACAAGGAATGCGCGTGGTCGAGATGGCCGGCATCGGCCCCGCGCCACTGGCTTGCATGCTGCTGGCCGACCTGGGCGCGGACGTGGTGCGTGTGGACCGCACGGGCCCCAGCGGGCTGGGCTTGGCGATGTCACCGCAGCACGATGTCAACGCACGCGGCCGCCGGTCGGTGGCGCTGGATCTCAAGCAGCCTGCGGGGCACGCAGCGGCGCTGCGGCTGATCGCCAAGGCCGAGGTGCTGGTGGAAGGCTTCAGGCCCGGGGTGCTGGAAATGCTGGGCCTGGGGCCTGAAGCCTGCCTGGCGCTGAACCCCGCTTTGGTCTACGGCCGCATGACGGGCTTCGGCCAGCAAGGGCCGCTGTCCGCCGCGGCCGGGCACGACATCAACTACATCGCGCTGACCGGCGTGCTGGACGCCATCGGCCCTGCGGGTGGTGGCCCGCTGCCGCCGCTGAACCTGACCGGCGACTACGGCGGTGGTGCGCTGTACCTGGCCTTCGGTGTGATGGCGGCCTTGTACGAACGCCAACGCTCGGGCCAGGGCCAGGTGGTGGATGCGGCGATGGTGGACGGTGCGGCGTCGCTGGCGTCCATCTTCTTCGGCCTGCGCGCGGCGGGCAACTGGAGTGAGCCGCGCGGCCACAACCTGCTGGACGGTGGCGCGCCGTTCTACGGCACCTACGAAACGGCTGACGGCCGCTGGGTGGCCATAGGCCCGCTGGAACCCAAGTTCTTTGCGCAGTTGGCTGAAGCGCTGGATCTGGAGGACCGCTTCGTGAAGCGCCAGTACGACCGCCGTCTGTGGCCGGAGATGCGCGAGGCCATCGCACACGCCTTCAAGCAGCGCACGCGTGACGCCTGGTGCGCACTGCTGGAAGGCACGGACGCCTGCTTCGCGCCCGTGCTGTCCTTTGCCGAAGCACCCGGCCATGCGCACGCGCTGCAACGCGGCGCGTTTGTCGATGTGGCTGGTGTGGTCCAGCCCGGGCCCGCACCCCGCTTCGGCCGCACGCCGGCAGATCAACCCAGGCCTGCACCGCAGCTGGGTGAACACAGCGACGGTGTGCTGCAGGAGTTGGGCTACAGCGCAACCGAAGTGGCCGCACTGCGCCAGGCGAGGGTGGTGGCATGAGTGCAGATCAGGTGACTCACTACCAGGCCGCGGCCGGTGCGCGCACTGCGGCGTCCTTGCTGATCGTGCGTGACGGTTCGGCCGGACTGGAAGTGCTGATGCTGCGCCGCGCGGAGCGGGCCGGCGACCAGCGCAGCGGCGCCGCCGTCTTCCCCGGTGGTGTGCTCGACGCACGGGACGCCGAGGCCTACCCGCATTGCCTGGGCAACGACGACGCGGCCTGGAGCCAGCGCCTGGGTGTGGCTTCGCGCGGGCAGGACTATTTGGTGGCGGCGGTGCGCGAGACTTTTGAGGAAGTGGGCCTGCTGCTGGCTGCGCACAAAAATGGCCGCCAGCCGGACCTGTCCGCGCTGAAGCCCTGGCGCGACCGCTTGCAGGAC
>JANOAM010000138.1:0-1863 GCA_031411215.1 Betaproteobacteria bacterium | reverse complement strand
GCAGCAGCGACAGCCTGGCCGCCGACCCGCAGCAGCTGGGCCAGGCCCTGGTACTGGACGTGCGACGCGACGTTCCTTTCCAGCAGGCCAAGACCATGCTGCCCGGCGCAGACTGGCGCGACCCGGCGCAGGTCGCCACCTGGGCCGCCGACTTGCCGCGCGACCGCGAAGTGGTCGTCTACTGCATCTACGGCCATGAGGTGGGCCGGTCCACCGCCATGCGCCTGCGCGCAGAAGGTGTCAACGCCCGCTTCCTGCCCGGCGGCATAGACGCCTGGGCACAGGCCGGCCAGCCGCTGCAAGCCAAGCAGACTGACGCGTAGACTGGCGCCGCCATGGCCCCACAGCCCAACCACCCACCCCACACGCCCCACGCCATCGGCCTGTACCTGGCGGTGGTGCAGTTCTTCCTGGCCATAGGCTGGGTGGTCTACGCCGCCTACCTGCCGCAACTGGCCAAGGCCGCCGGGCTGGAGCCCAAGGCCGTGCCCTGGTTGCTGATGGCGGACCAGCTGGTCTTCATTGCCACCGACCTGGCCGTGGGCCTGGCCAGCGACCGCGCGGCGCGGCTGCTGGGCCGCATCGGACGCTGGATGGTGCTGGCCACACTGCTGTCCTGCGGCGCCTTCCTGCTGCTGCCCTGGGTGGCCAAACAGGGCTCGCCGGCCCTGCTGATCGGCGTGACCCTGGTCTGGGCCATCACCTCGTCGGCCCTGCGCGCGCCGCCACTCACTTTGCTGGGCCGCTATGTGGCCAAACCGCAGCAGGCCGCCATGGTGGCGCTGACCAGCCTGGGGCTGGGCGTGGCCGGTGCGCTGGCACCGTACGCGGCGCTGCAGCTGAAGGGCGTGGACCCGGTGCTGCCCTTCCTGCTGTCGGCTGCTTGCCTGGCCGCGGTGACGCTGGGCATGGTGGCGGCAGAACGTGCACTCGCGGCGCAGGGCGGCAAGCCGCTCAAGGACATGGTCACTGGCAGGCTGCAAGCTGCACACGTGGCCGCCTTCCTGGTGGCCGCCGCGCTGGGAGCTGCTGCCTTCCAGTGGCACGGCTTCGTGGCCAGCGCGCCGCTGGCCTTGCGCTTTGCGCCCGTGGCCGACCTGCCCTGGCTGCTGCCCGCGTTCTGGGTCGGCTTCAACCTGGCCTTGTGGCCCGCCGGCCTGCTGGCCAAAAGCCAGGGCCCGTGGCGCGCCATGGCGCTGGGCGCGGTGATGGCCGGCGGTGGCAACGCCGCCGCGGCCTTTGCCAGCGACTTGCCGCTGCTGCTGCTGGCGCAAGGCCTGACCGGCGCCGGCTGGGCCCTGCTGCTGTGCAGCGCCTTCAGCGGTGCGCTGGCGCTGGGCCAGGGCGGCCGTGCGGGGTTGTTCAGCGGCGCACTCAATGCCGTGCTGGCCGCGGCCGCGCTGACGCGCATCGCCGTGGTGTCACAGGTGTCGCCACCCGCACCGGTGGTCGTGAACCTGGCCTGGCTGGCGGCAGCAGGTTTTGCGGCCTGCGCACTGATCAGTCGCTGGCAGGCGGGCAGACCAGCCCAGGGATAGCGTGCGGTGCGCCGGTGGCGGCCGCTGGCTAGCATCCGTCGCAACACGCCTCGGCGCGAACACTTCCATCACCCGGAGACCGACGATGACCCTGACCCGTCGCCAGACCTTGGCTGCACCTTTGATGACCCTGCCCGGCTGGGCCTGGGCGCAAGCCGGCTGGCCCAAACAAAGCGTGCGCTTCGTCGTGCCTTTCGCACCCGGCGGCACCAGCGAGATCGTCGCCCGCACGGTGGCCAACGAACTGACCAAACAGCTGGGCCAGACGGTCTACGTGGACAACAAGGGCGGCGGCGCCGGCCTGCCGGCTATGACCGAGGTGTCC
>JANOAM010000137.1:0-4178 GCA_031411215.1 Betaproteobacteria bacterium | reverse complement strand
CGTTGAAATCCTTCGGGGCGTGGCTCGTTCATGCGGCCCCCAAGGCGCTGCGCGCCGGCCCCCCGAGGGGGCGCGAGTGCCTTCGGGGCGGCCGTGCGGCGCTCATGCCGACGCCATCGCATTCACCGCCACACCACGTTTGCTCAGCAGCGCCTTGCCCGCGCGCGACACCGGCGCACGACCCAGCACGCTGCTGATGTAGGCGCCAGCATCCACCAGGGCGTCCAGGTCCAGGCCGGTGGCTATGCCCATGCCGTGCAACATGAAGACCACGTCTTCGGTCGCCACATTGCCCGTCGCGCCCTTGGCATAGGGGCAGCCCCCCAGGCCCGCGATGCTGGTGTCGAAGGTGTGCACGCCGAGTTCCAGGCAAGCCAGGATGTTGGCCAGCGCCTGGCCGTAGGTGTCGTGGAAATGGCCGCTGACTTCCACCAGCGGGAAGTGCTTCAGCGCGCGTTCCAGCGCCGCCTGCGCCGCGCGCGGCGTGCCGGTGCCTATGGTGTCGGCGATGCCGCAATGGTCCACGCCGATGCCCTTCATCAGCAGCACTACGCGTTCCACTTCGTCGGGTGTCACCGTGCCTTGGTAGGGGCAGCCCAGCGCGCAGGACACCGCCGCACGCACCTTGACGCCAGCCGCGTGTGCAGCCGCCACCACGGGCGCAAAACGTTCGATGCTTTCGGCAATGCTGCAGTTGATGTTGCGCTGGCTGAAAGCCTCGCTGGCGGCGCCGAACACCACCACCTCATCGGGCTTGCTCAGCAAGGCCGCTTCCAGCCCCTTCATGTTGGGCGTGAGCACGGAATAGCGCACGCCCGCCTTGCGCTGCACGCCGGCCATCACTTGCGCGTTGTCCGCCATCTGCGGCACCCACTTGGGACTGACGAAGCTCGTCACCTCGATCTCGCGGCAGCCGGCGGCTTGCAGCATGTGCACCAGTTCCACCTTCTGCGCGGCGGTGACGGGCATGGCTTCGTTCTGCAGGCCGTCGCGCGGGCCGACTTCGACAAGGGTGACGTGGCTGGGAATCATGGTGCTGGGCTCCGGACTGCGGCTGGCGCGAGCCTACACGCGCGCCCAGGTTTCATTTGTTGAGGGGACAAGGGATCAGACTTTCGGGGGATGCGAAAGCAGCAAACGCCGCGCAGACTTCTGCCCCATGCACACCCGCCACTGCCTCAAGATTGCTGACCGCATCCACACGCTGCTGGTGCGGGAAATCGGCCAGGGCCTGGACCGCCAGCGCATGGTGCAAGAGCCGCTGTACGCCCGCGACGTGCTGCTGGTCTGTGACGCCTTGCCGCAGACCGACGCGCCCTTCCTGGCGCAACATTTCCGGCGTTCTGCCGCCTGCCCGGAAGAAGCCAGTGCGCAGAAGGAAAGCAAGACCCCGCGCGCCTTGCGTTTTCTCAGCTCCATCTTCGGCACACCGGCCTGATCAGGCTTTGCCCAGACGCAGCAGTTCACCACCTTCGGCCACCTGGTCACCCGCCGCATACAGCAGTTCCTGCACCACACCGTCGTGCGGCGCGGTGATGGTGTGCTCCATCTTCATGGCCTCCATCACCGCCAGCGCCTGGCCACGTGTCACCTTGTCGCCGGCCTTGGCCAGGAAGGACACCACCTTGCCGGGCATGGGCGCGGTCAGGCGGCCGCCCTCACCGGCACCGTCAGCGGCGTGAGCGATGGGGTCGTGCTCGGCCACCAGCACGCTGCCCTGCGCACCGAACACGGCATAGCGTTCGCCGTGCGCATAGACCGTCAGCGTGGCGCGGTGCTCACCCAGGTGCACGTCGTGCTGGTGGCGGCCCAGCGACCGTGTCTGCAGCGGCCAGCGCTGACCTGCGAAGTCCAGCACCGTGGCGCCGTCGTGCAGGCGTTCCAGCAGCGCCACACGCGGTTCACCGGCGATCTCCAGGTTGAGCCGTCGCCGTGCACCGCCGAAGAGGCGCCAGCCGTCGCGGCGGCTCCAGGGGTCGGCGTCCTCCAAAGCAGCTTCGGCCTGCAGCACGTGCGCAGCCACGCCGGCGGCGGCCAGTTCCAGGGGCAGGCCGGGCGCTTCAAACAGCGCAGGGCGTTCGCGCTCGATCAGCGCCGTGTCCAGGTCGGCGGTCGCAAAGGCATGGCTGGCCACCACGCGACGCAGGAAGGCCACGTTGGTGTGCAGTCCCATGATGTGCGTGGACGCCAGCGCCGCAGACAAACGCGCCAGCGCCTGGGCGCGGTCTTCGCCCCAGACGATGAGCTTGGCAATCATGCTGTCGTAGTGCGGGCTGATGGCGTCGCCTTCGCGCACACCGCTGTCCACGCGCGGCTTGTCGCTGCTGCGCTGGAAGCTCACATGCACGGGCCAGCGCGCCACCTGCAGCGTGCCGGTGGCGGGCAGGAAGTTGGCGTCGGGGTTCTCAGCGCAGATGCGCGCCTCGATGGCATGGCCGCGGCGGGTCAGCTGGTGCTGCAGCAGCGGCAGCGGCTCACCGCTGGCCACCCGCAGCTGCCATTCCACCAGGTCCAGCCCGGTGATGGCTTCGGTCACCGGGTGCTCCACCTGCAGACGGGTGTTCATTTCCATGAAATAGAAGCGCAGGTCTCCATCTCCGTACGGTTCAGCGATGAACTCCACCGTACCGGCGCCCACATATCCCACGGCCTGCGCGGCCGCCACCGCGGCAGCGCCCATCTCGGCTCGGCGCGCTTCGCTCATGCCCGGCGCCGGTGCTTCTTCCAGCACCTTCTGGTGGCGGCGCTGCACCGAGCAGTCACGTTCAAACAAGTAGACGCAGTGGCCCTGGGTGTCGGCAAAAACCTGGATCTCGATGTGCCGCGGGCGCGTGACATAACGCTCCACCAGCACGTGGTCACTGCCGAAGCTGTTGCGCGCCTCGCGCTGGCAGCTTTCCAGCGCAGCGGCAAAGTCTTCTGCCTTGTCGACACGGCGCATGCCCTTGCCACCGCCGCCCGCGCTGGCCTTGATGAGCACCGGGAAGCCGATGCGCAGCGCCTGCTCCGCCAGAAAGGCGGGCTCGTTGTTGCTGCCGTGGTACCCCGGCACCAGCGGCACGCCAGCCTTCTCCATCAGCGTCTTGGCGGCGCTCTTGCTGCCCATGGCGGCAATGGCTGACGCGGGCGGGCCGATGAAGACCAAGCCGTTGTCGGCGCAGGCCTGGGCGAAGGCTTCGTTTTCGCTCAGGAAGCCGTAGCCCGGGTGGACGGCTTGTGCGCCCGTGGCCTTGGCGGCGTCGATGATGCGCTGCCACTGCAGGTAGCTGTCGCGCGGCGCGTTGCCGCCGACATGCACCGCCTCGTCGCAGCTGCGCACGTGCAGCGCTTGTGCATCGGCGTCCGAGTACACGGCCACCGTGCGCACACCCAGGCGGCGGGCCGTAGCCGCGACACGGCAGGCGATCTCTCCGCGGTTGGCGATCAGGATCTTCTTGAACATCTGAAACCTTTCAGGCCGTGGCCTGCGGCGAAGGTGAGAAGCGGCGCAGCAACGCGCGCAGGAACTTGAACAGCACGACGATCAGCACCAGTGCGCTGACCACCGCCACGGCCAGCACGGGCCAGAACACCATCGGGTGTGCGTAGGCCAGCCACAACAGGCCGGGCACGGCCAGGTCGCCCATCAGCGACAGGGCGATGTTGGAGAAGGGTTCCGGGCTGGTGTTGACCGCCGCGCGCGTGGTGGCCTTGGCGGCGTGGGACGTGGCTGCCAGCGTGCCACCGGCCAGCGCGGCCACCAAGGCCCAGGTGTTGCTGTCCACACCGAAGGCGCCGTTGAGCGCACCAAAGGCCAGCGCCGCACCGGCGGGAATGCGGATGAAGGTGTGCAGCGCGTCCCACAGCGTGTCCACGCCGGGGATCTTGTCGGCGAAGAACTCGACGACAAAGAGCAGGAAGCTGGCGCCCAGCACCACCGGCTGCTGCAGCAGTTGCAAGCCGGTGGGCAAAGGCACCCAACCCATGAAGCCCGCCGCACCGGTCAGGAAGACGACCGCGTACAGGCGCAGGCCGCTGACCCAGCCCAGGGCAGCGGCCAGTGCGAGCAGGTGGTTGGTGTCCAACGCCATGGTTCAAGCGCGCCAGTTGGGCTCGCGTTTGTTCAAGAAGGACTGAACGCCTTCGCGGCCCTCGGGGCTGACGCGGATGTTGGCGATGCGCCTGGCGGTGTCGTCACG
>JANOAM010000136.1:0-4401 GCA_031411215.1 Betaproteobacteria bacterium | reverse complement strand
CGTCGCTACCACCTTGCGTCGCAGCGCCACCATGTCCGGGCGATTGACGATGGCGTCGGCGAACTCTTCTTCCGCCGCGCGGCCGAAGGTCAGGCCGGCGGCGCAGCCGTGGTAGACGCTGAACTTGGCCTGCAGGCCGTCAGCCGGTTCCTTCTTGCCCGTGAGTTCCAGCACCAGCGAATGCACCTTCAATTCGATGCGCTCGATCTGCTCCGGCCTCACACCCTGTTCCCGCAACTGCGCGCAAGCGTCGATGCTGGGGTGGATGACGATGCCGCAGGCAAAGGGCTTGTAGGTGTTGAAGCTGATCTCGAAACGCTGGCCCAGTTCACCGGTGATTTCGGTCCAGTCGTTCTTGGTGCTGATGGTCTGCATCATGCCGCGCGGGGCTTCCAACGCCTTGGGGCTGGCGGTGTAGCCGTGCTGCGCGAGCAGCGCCGACATCAGGCCGGCACGCGCCGCACCACCGGGGTGGAAAGGCTTGGTCATGGTGCCGAACTGCTCGCGCATGCCCACCGGCTGCGACGCGGCAATGCCCAGTGCCATGGCCGTCTTGTGCACGTCCAGCTTCAGCAGGCGCGCGCAGGCCGCTGCGGCGCCCAGCGTGCCGGTGCTGCCGGTGATGTGCCAGCCGCGGTCGTAGTGGTCCGGGTACATGGCGTTGCCGACGCGGCAGCTGACGTCGATGCCCAGGACCAGCGCGTCGATCAGTTCACGGCCCGTGTTGCCGCTGTGCTCGGCCAGCGCCAGTGCCGCGCTGGCCACCGGGCCGGCGGGGTGGATGATGGTCTTGAGGTGCGTGTCGTCGAAGTCGAAGGTGTGCGAGCTGATGCCGTTGATCAGCGCGGCGCTGGCCATGTCCACCCGTTCACTGCGGCCCAGCACGCTGGCTTGCGCGGCCGGCTGCAGCGCCTGCACGGCGCCCAGTGCGGCCAAGGCGGTTTCGTGGTGCGCGGCGCCGACGGCGCAGCCCACCCAGTTCATGAAGGTGCGGTGGGCTTCGTGGTCCACCGCGTCGCTCCAGCCGCGGCTGGGGTGGTCGGCGACAAAGGCGGCCAGCGTCTGCGTGACGGGCGGGGCGTGGTGGTCGGCGGCGACCTGGGTGTTGCGGGCCATGAAGTTCTCAGTTGTCGAGTTGGATGTTGCGGGCCTTGGCGACCTGGGTCCAGCGGGCGATGTCCTTGCGCATGAACACGGCAAACTGCTCCGGCGTCATGGGCGTGGGCTCCACCGCCTCCACAGACAGCTTCTCGCGCAGGTCGGGCGCGGCCAGCACACCGGCCAGCGTGTCGTTGAGCGTCTTCACCACCGCAGCGGGCAGGCCCGCAGGACCCACCACGCCGTACCACTGCTGCGCGTCAAAGCCCTTGTAGCCGGACTCGTCCAGCGTGGGCACGTCCAAGAACAGCGGGTGGCGCGCCAGGCCCGTCACCGCCAGCGGCCGCACACGGCCGGACCGGATGTGTGGCACCGCCGCGGCCAGTCCCGGGAACATGGCCTGTGTCTGGCCACCGATCAGGTCCGTGAACGCGGGTGCGATGCCGCGGTAGGGGATGTGGACCATGAAGGAGTTGATCTGCAGCTTGAACAGCTCCATGGTCAGGTGGGTCAAGGAACCCGGCCCGGCCGAGCCGTAGCTGATGCGCCCGGGGTTCTTCTGCAGGTAGGCGACAAACTCCTTCAGCGTGTTCACCGGCAGTGCGGCGTTGACCACCAGCACATTGGGCGTGGAGCCGATCATGCCCACCGGCGTGAAGTCCTTGATCGCGTCGTAGGGCAGCTTGCGTGTGGCCGGGCTGGTGCCGTGCGTCGCGACATAACCCTGCATCAGGGTGTAGCCGTCCGGTGCCGCGCGGGCCGTGGCCTGGCAAGCAATGGTGCCGCCGCCGCCGCTCTGGTTGTCAACGATGATGCTCTGCTTCAGCACCTGCGCCCAGCGGTCGGTGACGGTACGGCCGACAAAATCGCTGCCGCCGCCTGCTGCCACCGGCACGATGTAGCGGATGGTCTTGTTGGGGAAAGGCGCCTGGGCCCAGGCCGGCAAGCCCAGCAAGCCAGGGCTGGCTTGCAGCAGGGTGCGTCTCTTCATGCTCGTCTCCGTTCGGGTGGGGCGGCGGGCGCGTCCAGTGTCGCCAACAGGCGTTGGCGTCCCTGCAGCACATGGTCCCGCGCCAGCTTGGCGGCGCGGTCTGCTGCGCCCCTGGTGATGGCTTCAAAAATGCGCCGGTGCTCGCTGTTGGAGCGGCGCATGTTCAGCTTGGCGTTGAAGTAGCGGCGCCGGTACAGGTGCAGCTCCTTCGCGTGGTCTTCGTAGGCCTGCTGCGCACGTTGGTTGCGGCATTGCACCATCAGCAAAGCGTGCCAACGCAGGTTCAGCACGTAGTAGTGCTGGCCGTCGCCGGCCTCACAGGCCGTGTCCATGCCGTCCAGCAGCTGTTCGAATTCCGCGCGGTCTTCGTTGCTCAGGTGTTCTGCCGCCTGCTGCGCGCCAAAGCCGAACAGCAGCGCCCGCAGCTCGTAGATCTCCAGCATCTCGCGCACCGAGATCTGGCGCACGAACACACCGCGGTTGGGCACCGCGACCACCAGGCCTATGCCCGTGAGCATGCGGATGGCTTCGCGTATGGGCCCGCGGCTGGTGCCCATGCGCAGTGCCAGCGCGGCTTCGTTCAGGCGGTCCCCGGGCGCTATATCGCCGCTGTAGATCAGCTGCTGAAGCTGTTCATTGATGCCATGCGCCAGACCCTTTTCGGGCCGGGCAGCACGGGTCGGAGCGGCAGCCTTCTTGGGGGACATGCGAGTGGCCATGGGAGCCGGATGCTAGCGCAGCGCAACCTGTTTGTGAGGCTCTAAGTGTTTGCGATAGCCACCAAAGTGTTGACACTTTAGGGGCAGCAGCCAACACTGCCGGCTCACTCCCCGGGCCTGGCCCGGCCTGCCTGCCATGCCGCATGTCCCTGCTTCCGCCGCCTTGGCACGCTTCCGCGTCGTCGACCTCACTCAGGTCCGCGCGGGCCCCACCTGCTGCCGCCAGCTGGCCGACTGGGGCGCCGACGTGATCCAGGTCCAGATGCCCGAGCACATGCGTGGCGACGACACGCTGGGTGGCCAGGACGGCAGCGACTACCAGTACACCCACCGCAACAAGCGCAGCGTCACGCTCAACCTGAAGGAACCGGACGGCATCACCGCGCTGAAGAAGTTGATCCAGACCGCCGACGTGGTGGTGGAGAACTTCCGCCCAGACGTGAAGTTCCGTCTGGGCATCGACCACGAGACATTGGCGAAAGACCACCCGTGCCTCATCTACGCCAGCATCAGCGGCTTCGGCCAGACCGGCCCGCTGGCCGAGCGGCCGGGCTTCGACCAGATCGCACAGGGCATGGGCGGCCTGATGTCCGTCACCGGCCTGCAAGGCCAGGGCCCCGTGCGTGTGGGCATCCCCATCGCCGACCTGTGCGCAGGCATCTTTTCCGCGCAAGGCATCCTGGTGGCGCTGCTGGAACGCGAGACCTCCGGCAAGGGGCAGTGGCTGCACACCAGCCTGCTGCAGTCCATGGTCTACATGATGGACTTCCAGACGGCGCGCTGGCTGGTGGATGGCGAGGTGCCGGTGCAAGCCGGCAACTTCCACCCCACGAGCATCCCCACCGGCGTCTACAAGACGCGCGACGGCTACATGAACATCGCTGTCTTCGGCAGCAAGATCTGGGAACGGTTCTGCACCACGCTGGGCGCGCCCGAATGGATAGGCGACCCACGCTTTCACGACAAGGCCGGCCGCAGCGTCAACCGCGACGCACTCAACGCCGCCATCAACGAACGCCTGGCACTGCATGACCGTGACCACTGGATTGAACGCTTCAACAGGGACGGTGTCGCCTGCGGCCACATCAACGACATGAGCGAAGTCTTTGATGAACCCCAGGTGCAGCACCTGGGCATGGTGCAGGACGTGGTGTCTGACCGCCTGGGACCGCAGCGCCATGTGGGGCAGCCGATGACGCTGGAACGCACGCCGAGCAAGCTGGTGCGGGCGGCGCCGAAGCGTGGGGAGCACACGGAAGAGGTCCTCGGGGAGCTTGGGCTGGCTGCTGGCGACATTGCGCAGATGAAGGCACGAGGAGTCTTCTGATGCGTCCCGCGATGACACGCTTGGAGTCGCACGGGACCAGACCGCTTGGGGCGCTCTGCTGCGCTCATGTCCCCCGCGCCGACTTGCTGGCGCAACTCGGCGCTCCTCCTTTACTTCGCTCCGCAGAGCGCCCCAACCGGCCTGTTCCACCACCTGCCATTGCACGCCGAGATGGCACGCCACCCCTGGTGGCTGCCGGGGACGGTAGGTGGCTGGCGCAGCGAAGTAAAGGAGGAATTCACCGGTCGAAGACCGGTGAAGGAGGA
>JANOAM010000135.1:0-3831 GCA_031411215.1 Betaproteobacteria bacterium | reverse complement strand
CACGTTGATGGCGTGCGCCAGCGGCTCGTCAGACGTGACGGTGTACAGGGTGTTGCCCTTGACGCGCAGGATGTCGCTGACTTTCATGGGAAGAGCTCCTTCGGTGGCCCCGGCCGGGCGGGCGGGCAGTCGGAAAAACATAGCACACAATCCGCTGTCACGACAGCCCGGGATGTGCGAGCCTCCCCGCGATCATGCCTGGATACAGCGACCCCGGATTCGACACCCTGGCCCTGCATGCCGGCGCCGCGCCCGACCCGGCCACCGGCGCGCGCGCGGTGCCCATCCACCTGAGCACCTCGTTCGTGTTCGACAGCAGCGCGCAGGCCGCCTCGCTGTTCAACATGGAGGCCTCGGGCCACGTCTACAGCCGCATCAGCAACCCGACCACCGCGGTGCTGGAAGAGCGCATCGCCGCGCTCGAGGGCGGCGTGGGCGCGATCGCCACCGCCAGCGGGCAGGCGGCGCTGACGCTGGCCATCACCACACTGGCTGGCGCGGGCAGCCACATCGTGGCCAGCAGCGCACTCTATGGTGGCAGCCACAACCTGCTGCAGTACACGCTGAGCCGCTTTGGCATACGCACGACCTTTGTCAAGCCCGGCGACATCGACGGCTGGCGCGCCGCCATCACGCCCGACACCAAGCTGCTGTTTGGCGAAACGCTGGGCAACCCGGGGCTGGACGTGCTGGACATCCCCACCGTCAGCGCCATTGCGCATGACGCGGGCCTGCCGCTGCTGGTGGACAGCACCTTCACCACACCCTGGTTGCTGAAGCCTTTTGAACATGGCGCGGACCTCATCTTCCACAGCGCCACCAAGTTCCTCTGCGGTCATGGCACGGTCATTGGTGGTGTGCTGGTGGAGAGCGGCCGTTTCGACTGGTCCAAGGCCACCCGCTTCCCCGAACTGAACCAGCCCTATGCCGGCTTCCACGGCATGGTGTTCAGCGAAGAAAGCAGCGAAGGCGCCTTCCTGCTGCGCGCGCGCCGCGAAGGCCTGCGCGACTTTGGCGCCTGCATGAGCCCGCACACGGCCTGGCTGATCCTGCAAGGCATAGAGACCTTGCCGCTGCGCATGGCGCGGCATGTGGAGAACACCCGCAAGGTGGTTGCCTTCCTGGCTGCGCACCCGCTGGTGGCCGGGGTGGGCTACCCGGAGCTGGAAGGCCACCCCAGCCACGCACTGGCCAAGAAGCTGCTGCCGCGCGGCTGTGGCGCGGTGTTCAGCTTTGACTTGAAGGGCAGCCGCCAGCAGGGCCGCGCGTTCATCGAAGCGCTGAAGCTCTTCAGCCACCTGGCCAACGTGGGCGACTGCCGGTCGCTGGTCATCCACCCCGCCAGCACCACGCACTTCCGCATGGACGATGCGGCGCTGGCCGCGGCGGGCATCACGGCCGGCACCATCCGCCTGAGCATCGGGCTGGAAGACGTGGACGACCTCATCGACGATCTGAAGCGTGCCTTCAAGGTGGCCGAGAAGGCATGCTGACGTGTTGATGGGTTCTGCATGAAGGTGCCTGTGCTGATTGAAGGCGTGCGCGTGCGTTTGCGCCAAGCACTGCCGGCCGACGCGGCGGCTCTGTTTGCGCTGGTGGATGACGAAGCGGTGATGCGCCACATGGACTGGCCGCGCGCCAGCACTGTCGACGAAACACGCGTCCACCTGGAAGGTGCCGCGCAACGCTGGGACGCGGGCACCGAGCACCAGTACCTGATCCTGCATAAACCTGACGCGCAAGTGGTGGGCTCCATTTCCTTTCGCCCGCGTGGCTTCAGCGTGGACTTCGGCTACCTGCTGGGCCGCGCGCACTGGGGCCAGGGCCTGGCTACCGAAGCGGCGAAGCTGGTGGTCCAAGGTCTGCAACGCCAGCAAGCGGTGGTCCGCATCTGGGCCACCTGCGATGCCGACAACGCGGCCAGCGCGGCCGTGCTGCAGAAGGCCGGTCTGGTGTTCGAAGGCCGCCTGCGCCGCGCCACCCTGCGGCCCAACCGCGGTCCTGTCGAAAGTGCCGGTCCGCGGGACACGCTGATGTACGCCTGGGTTCGAGAAGACCGGGCAGAGGAACACGCATGAAGTTCACCGTTCATGGCCGCGAGGCCTACGCCTACACCGGTGGCAAGCCCTTCGATGCCAGCCTGCCCTGCGTCGTGTTCATCCACGGCGCCATCAACGACCACAGCGTGTGGACGCTGCTGGCGCGCTGGTTTGCCCACCATGGCCGCAGCGTGCTGGCGCTGGACCTGCCCGGCCACAAGCGCAGCGAAGGCCCGGCGCTGCACAGCGTGCAGGAGATGGCCGACTGGCTGCTGGCCGTGCTGGATGCCGCCGGCGTGCAGCGCGCCGCGCTGGCCGGGCACAGCATGGGATCGCTCGTGGCGCTGGAAGCCGCTGCCAAGGCGCCTGAGCGCATCACCCATCTGGCCCTGCTGGGCACCTGCGTGCCCATGCCCGTGCCACAGATGCTGCTGGACCTGTCGCTGACCGACCTGTCCGCAGCCATAGACCGTGTCGTCACCTTCAGCTACAGCACCCTGGCCGCCAAGCCGTCCTACCCCGGCCCCGGTGTCTGGCTGCGCGGTGCGGGACGCTCGTTGATGCACCAGGTCGTCGCGGCACAGGGTGATGTCCGCCTCTTCCACACCGATTTCTCAGCCTGCAACAGCTACAGCACGGGCTTCGCGGCGGCCGAGCGAGTCACCTGTCCGGCCGCCCTGGTGCTGGGCCAGTTCGACCAGATGACCCTGCCTAAAGCTGCGGCCGAGATCGCCATGCGGCTGAAGGCCACCACCTACACCGTGCCGGCCGGGCATTTCCTGATGCAAGAAAGCCCGGACCCGGTGCTCAATGCACTGCGCGACTTGCTGCGCTGAAACCGAAGGTCTTCATGAACACCACCACCGCGCCTGCCGTTGATCCCAAGGCCTTCACCAGCTTCGCTGAGTTCTACCCCTTCTACCTGGGCGAACACAGCAACCGCACCTGCCGCCGGCTGCACTTCCTGGGCAGCAGCCTGTCGCTGGTGTGCCTGGTGATGCTGTTCGCCACCGGCAAGCCGCAGTATTTCCCGTACGGCCTGCTGTGCGGCTACGGCTGCGCCTGGATAGGCCACTTCGGCTTCGAGAAGAACAAGCCCGCCAGCTTCAAGCGGCCGCTGTACAGCTTCATGGGCGACTGGGTCATGTACAAGGACATCTGGACCGGCAAGATCCCCTTCTGAACGCAAGCCCTGGGTTGTGTCGGCGCTGACACATTTCGGCGATCACGCCGACAAACCCGCTTGTTGCAATGGACTCCATCACAGCCGGTCACCGGCTGGTCCTACCGGAGTCCGCATGCAGCATGACCACCACCACGACCTGGGCCTGGCCCACGACCTGAACACCCTGGCCCGCCAGACCGCCAGCCGCCGCGGCGCGCTGCGCTGGCTGACTGCCGGCTCCGCCATCGCACTGCTGGGCTGTGGCGGTGGCAGCGACGATGCAGGCGCAACCACCACGACCGGAACAGGCACGGGCACCGGCACAGGCACCGGATCGACCACCTGCTCCGTCATCCCCGAGGAAACCGCCGGCCCCTACCCTGGCGACGGCAGCAACACCAGCAACGGCGGCATCGCCAACGCACTGGCGCTGTCGGGCATCGTGCGCAGCGACATCCGCACCAGCATAGGCAGCGCGTCCGGCACGGCCGCAGGCGTGGCGTTGACCGTGGTCATCGACCTGGCCAACACCAACGGCAGCTGCGCCGACCTGTCCGGCTACGCCATCTACCTGTGGCACTGCGACGCGCTGGGTCGCTATTCCATGTACAGCAGCGGCGTCACCGG
>JANOAM010000134.1:0-5682 GCA_031411215.1 Betaproteobacteria bacterium | reverse complement strand
TCTATCTGCAGACGGCATCACGCGGCATCGGCGTCATCAACGGCCTGGATGCCAGCTTCCATCCCTTCATGGGCTTCCCCGGCTACAAGGAAGTGGCCCAGCTGCCACTGGCCGAACGCGCCGCCGCGCTGCGTGAGCCGGCACGCAAGGCGCGCATCCTGGCGGAGAAGGGCGAACGTGTCAGCGGTGACGGCACGCCGGTGCCGCCGCTGGTGGACATCCTGCTGGCGCGCATCGAACAGATCGCCGGCCGCATGTTCCCGCTGGATGAGCACCCAGACTACGAGCCCCACGTGATGCAGAGCTTCTTCGTGCGCGCCAAACAACGCGGCTGCACGGCGCTGGAAGCGCTGTACGACCACTTTGCTGCGGGCGGTGGCACGAACCTCGTCTACTTCCCGATCTTCAACTACAACGACGGCAACCTGGACACGGTGCGCCACATGCTGAGCCACCCGCGCGCGCTGTTTGGCCTGAGCGACGCTGGCGCGCACGTGGGCACCGTGTGCGATGCGAGCAGCACCACCTTCCTGCTGTCGCACTGGGCGCGTGACCGCGCCAAGGACCCGCTGCCATTGGTGCAGGCCGTGAACCTGCTGACCGCGCGCAACGCCGACTACCTGGGTCTGCAGGACCGCGGCCGCATCGCCGTGGGTCAGCGCGCCGACCTGAACCTGATCGACCCGGCCCGCCTGGGTGTGGGCACGCCCAGACTGGTTCGTGACATGCCAGCGGGCGGCAAGCGTTTCCTGCAAAAGGGCCAGGGCTACATCGGCACCTGGGTGGCCGGCGTCTGCGTGCAGCGCGAAGGCGAAGTCACGGCGGCGCGGCCGGGGCGTCTGGTGCGGATGGGGCAGATCGGGCGTTGAGCCGGGCCCGCAAGGCCAAGGCCAGCACGGTCAACAGAGCCACCAACGCCAACGGCCACAGCCCGAAGCGCGAGGCCCAGTTCGCAAACGGCGTGTTGCCTTCGCGCCCCTGCACCTTCGCCACCAGCACGCCCTGCGTGTGCGGCGGCTGCATCGCCGTCACGCGGCCGCTGTGGTCAATGACGGCGGTGGCGCCCGTGTTGGTCGCGCGCACCATGGGCCGCTGCAGTTCCAGGCTGCGCAGGCGGCTGATGTGCAGGTGCTGGTCCACGGCGATGCTGTCGCCGAACCAGCCAATATTGCTGATGTTGGCCAGCAGCGTGGGCGCGGTGGCCGCGTCGGCAAAGCGCCGCGCCAGCTCTTCGCCGAAGAGGTCTTCGTAGCAGATGTTGGGCGCCACCCGCTGCACGCCCACCGGGAAGGACGGCGGGTTGAGCACACCCCGGCTGAAGTCGCCCAGGGGAATGTTCATCAGGTCCGTGAACCAGCGGAACAGCGGCGGGATGAACTCGCCGAAGGGCACCAGGTGGAACTTGTCGTAGCGGTAGGCCGCGCCCGCGGACAGGCCGGCCACGGAATTGGTGTAGCCGGTGTCAAAGTCGCCCAGCGGCACACCCACCAGCGCGGCGCGGCCCGGGGTCTTGAAGTGTTCGACCAGCGTGTCCCAGTAGCCCGGTGCGTAGTCCTTCAACTGGACGGGCAGCAGCGGCACGGCGGTTTCCGGCGCCACCACCAGGTCGGCCTGCTGCGCCAGCAGTTGCCGGGCGACCCAGCCCAGGGTCTCGGGCATGTGTTCGGTGGTGAACTTCTCGTCCTGTTTGACGTTGGTCTGCAGCAGAGCCACGCTCAGTTCGCCGACCGGGCGGGTGAAGTCGGCCGGCCCCGCCTGCACGCCAATGACCAGGCCGGCCGCCACGGCCAGCGCGGACCAGTCCTGGCCCCGTGAGCGCGCCAGTTGCACCAGCCCGGCCGCAGCCACGGCCAGCACCGCACCCATGCCGTACACGCCCACCCAGGGCGCTAGCGCGGCCAGCGGCGAATCGACCAGCGCGTAGCCGGTGGCCGCCCAGGGGAAGCCGGTGAAGAGGGCACCACGCGCCAGCTCGGCCAGCAGCCAAAGCGCCGCAAACAACAGTGCGTCCTGCACGCCCCCGCGCCGCCAGCGGGCATAGCCCCAGCCCGCAGCGGCCAGGTACAGCGACAGCACGGCCGCCAGCACAAAAACCGCCCCCGCAGCCACCGGCGCGGGCAGGCCACCGTAGCGGTGCATGCTGATGAACAGCCACCACACGCCGGCGCACAGCCAGCCCACGCCATAACACCAGGCCAGCCACGCGGCGCGGCTGGGCGCAGCCCTGTCCAGCAGCGCCCCCAGCAGGGCCATGGTCAAGAGCGTCAGCGGCCAGGCGGCCGTGTAGACGCAGGCCAATGTGTGCAGCGCACCCAGCGCCACCGAGAACGGGGCCACCAGGTGGCGGAGCAGTGGGCTCAATCGACGTCGCCGCCGTCGGCCGTGGTGGCCTGCGCAGCCGCACGGGCCGCACGGGCGACGCGGAACCAGCGCACCGCACCGCCGCGCGTGATCATCACCGTGAACACCAGCCCACCCACGGTGACGGCCTCGCCGCGGCGCGGCACGCGGCCATGCTCCTGCGCCACGAGGCCGCCGATGGTGTCGAAATCGGCTTCCGGCAGCTGCGTGCCGAAGGCCTCGTTCACGGCGGGAATGGCCACGTCGCCAGCCACGCGGTGGGTGCCGTCGGCCAGGGTGTAGATGCCATGGTCCTGGTCGGCTTCGTCGAATTCGTCCTCGATCTCGCCGACGATCTCTTCCAGCACGTCTTCAATCGTGATCAGCCCGGCCACGGTGCCGAATTCGTCGATCACCACCGCCAGGTGGTTGCGATTGGAACGGAAGTCGCGCAGCAACTCGTTCAGGCGCTTGCTCTCCGGCACGAACACCGCCGGGCGCAGCAGCGTGCGCAGGTTCAGCTCCGGCGCACGCTGCAGCTTCAGCAGGTCTTTGGCCAGCAGGATGCCGATGATGTTGTCGCGTGCGCCTTCGTACACCGGGAAACGTGAATGCGCGGTGTCGATGACGGCGCCCAGCACCTCGTCCACCTGGGCGTCTATGGACAGCAGGTCGATGCGCCCGGTGGGCACCATCACGTCGCCGGCGCTCAGGTCGGCCATGCGCAGCACGCCTTCCAGCATCAGCCGCGACTCGGGTTCGATCAGCTCGCGGTTTTCGGCGTCGGCCAGGGTCCGGAGCAATTCGGCCTTGCTGTCGGGCCCGGGGGAGATGAACTCCACCAGGCGTTCGAAGAACGAGCGTTTGTCCGCGGCGGCGCCATAGGGCTGGCGGCGCGCGGACCTTGCAGAAGCGGGGTCGGACACAGGGTGTGCCGGCAGTTTTGGTGCGGGAAGAATAACCCAGCACCCCTGCGCGCACGGCCACGCGACGCCCCGGCGACAATACCGCCCCTCCCTCCACCGCACCCCGCTGCTGATGACGCCCTCGCCCCGCTTGCTCGACCTGCGCACGCCCATTGCCGCCATGGCCGCGGTCATCGTGCTGTCCAACGTGCTGGTTCAGCACCCCATCAACGACTGGCTGACCTGGGGCGCCTTCAGCTACCCGCTGGTCTTCCTGGTCAGCGACCTCACCAACCGCGCCCTGGGGCCGCAGGCGGCGCGTCGTGTGGCCTGGGCGGGCTTTGCCGTCGCCGTCATCGTGTCGCTGTTGCTGGCGCCCTGGCGCATTGCGGCGGCTTCGGGCGCGGCCTTCCTGTTCTCTCAGCTGCTGGACGTGGCCGTGTTCAACCGCTGGCGCCAGGCCAGCTGGTGGAAGGCGCCTTTCGTGGGCAACCTCGTCGCCAGCGTGGTCGACACGGCTGTGTTCTTCTTCCTGGCTTTTGCGGGGTCGGGCATGGACTGGCTGTCTTTGGCCACTGGCGACCTGGCCGTGAAGGCGCTGATGGCCACTTTGCTGCTGGCCCCCTACCGCGTGCTGCTGCCGCGCTTGCAAACCTGGGCGGCGCCCTCACCTACAGCCGCTTCCTGAAAGGCGCTAGACCATGACGACCCCACTCGTGCAGGGCCTGATCCCCGCGACCATCCTCACCGGCTTCCTGGGCGCGGGCAAGACCACGCTGCTCAAGCGCGTGCTGTCGGAAGCCCACGGCCAGAAGATCGCCGTCATCGAAAACGAGTTCGGTGAAGAAAACATCGACAACGAGATCCTGGTCGCCGACACGCAGGAGCAGGTCATCCAGATGAACAACGGCTGCGTCTGCTGCACCATCCGCGAAGACCTGCGCAGCACGCTCAGTGACCTGGCGGAAAGGCGCCGCAAGGGGGAGTTGCAGTTCGACCGGGTGGTCATCGAGACCACGGGCCTGGCCGACCCCGGCCCGGTGGCCCAGACCTTCTTCATGGACGACGAGATCGCTGAAAGTTACCTGCTGGACAGCGTGTTGACCCTGGTGGACGCCAAACACGCCGACCAGACCCTGGACACGCGCCAGGAAGCACGCCGCCAGATCGGCTTCGCCGACCAGATCTTCATCAGCAAGAGCGACCTGGTGGAGCCGGCTGTGGTGGACGCCCTGATCCACCGCATCAAGCACATGAACCCGCGTGCGCCGCAGCGCAAGGTGCACTTTGGCGAGGTGCCGATTTCCGAGGTCTTTGACCTCAAGGGCTTCAACCTCAATGCCAAGCTGGACATCGACCCCGACTTCCTGAAGGCCGATGACCACGACCACAAGCACGACCATGATCACGCCCACGAACATGGCGAAGACTGCGACCACCCCTCACACCACCATGCCCACGACGACGACGTGAAGAGCTTCGTCTTCCGCAGCAAGAAGGCCTTCAACCCGGCCAAGCTGGAAGACTTCCTGGGCGCCATCGTGCAGGTTTACGGCCCCAAGATGCTGCGTTACAAGGGTGTGCTGTTCATGAAGGGCAGTGACCGCAAGGTGATCTTCCAGGGTGTGCACCAGTTGATGGGCAGCGACCTGGGCCCCAAGTGGGCGCCGGGCGAGGAGAAGGGTTCCAAGGTGGTTTTTATTGGCATTGACCTGCCCAAGGACGTGCTGATGCAGGGCCTGGAACAGTGCCTGGCCTGACACCCTGACGGGACCCGCTGCATCCCCAAACGCCCCCCGGGCGGACCCTCGTGTTGAAGCGACGAAAGCCGTGGCTACAATCCGCGCGCCTTGAAGGTCAGCCCGGCCTGCAAGGACGCATGCAAAAGCATGTGCGTGAGACGGTCTGAATAGCGGTCTGAACTAGCGTTCCCGAAAGGGGAGGAGGTCCCCGTGAGCAAGCCACCGGCCAAGGCAGCGGCCACCAGCAAGACAACAGCCCAGACGGCGAAGTCAGCCCCTGCCAAATCCAAGCCCGCCACGCCCGCCAAGCCGGCGGCCAAGGCGGCTGCGCCGGCCAAGACCGCGGCCCCCAAGACGGCGGCCAAACCCGAACCCAAGGCGGCGCCTGCGAAGGCGGCCGCTCCTGCCAAGAAGCCGGCGGCAACGCCGGTACCCTCCAAGAGCACGGCGCCTGCGCCGGTGCATGCCAAGAGCCCGATGCCCACGCCCGTACAAGCCAAGAACCCGGCGCCCGCGCCGGTAAACGCCAAGAGTCCGGCCGCCGCGCCGGCACTGGCCAAGAGTCCGACGCCGCCCAAGGCCCCGGCAACGGCTTCCAGGGCCTCTTCCAAGTACCCTGCGCCTGCCCCGCAGCCCACACCGGCGCCCATGGCCAACCGGTTCACTGATCGCTTCGCCCCCGCGCCGAAGCCAGC